>JAGAVA010000101.1 GCA_017620505.1 Clostridia bacterium | reverse complement strand
ATGTCCAAGCTCTTCGCGTCGATTTGCATCAAAGCTTCTTGTTCGGTGATCATGTTTTCGTCGATCAAATCGCAAGCGATCTTGATTGCAGCCGCCTTATACGATGCAGAGGGCAGACTGCTGGGCGCGGCGCTGCAGCCCTGTGCCGATGGTGCGGCTGTTCACAACCTGACCATTGCTTATGCGGGAAAACCTGCTGCAGGTCGGCTGTTTCTTCTGAAAACAGACAGCCTTGCGCCCTTGTGCGAAGCGATTTCTCTAACTTTGCCCCAATAAACAGCAAAACGCCGGAAGTCTGCGACTTCCGGCGTTTCTTCATACAAAAATTCCCCTGACCCACCCTCGTCTCCGGCCAATGCGTGGGACGAACGATGCGCAAAAAAGATGCAGATGTGCACGATGGGGGCGTAACGATAGACCGGGATTCGAACCCGCGCCCGCCCTGAGGCGTGCCATACTGAGCGGACTCCTTCTCAGCCGCAGAGATGCATTCGCTCCGAAGACTAACAGCTTGTTTTTTACAGTTCGGTACTCCAGTTGATGGACTGGATGGTGTTGTCCAGCAGCCGCAGTTCCCGGGATAGATTATCCAGCTCCTTTTGCAGCGCCTTGACATTGACCGTGCTGATGATGCGGATCTCCGAGCCGCGAGCACGGTGGGCCGTGGTGCTGGCCTGCCCGGCAAACTGCCGCAGGATCCGCAGCCGCAGAGTCAGCGCATCCCGGCGGGCGATCATCCGGGTCAGTGTTTCTCCTTCATGGATGGTGGTGCTGTTGCGCAGATTGATGGCGGCAGTCAGCTCCTCCAGACGGTCGATGGAACGGTTGAGCTGCTCCAGCAGCTCCTTGGGATCCTCTGCCGGATCTTCCCCCTCCTGCATGACAGCATTGGCCGAAAGGCGGCTTTCCAGCTGCTGAATAGAGCGATTCAGATCGGCTCGTTCCTGCAGCGCCTCGGCCAGCTTCATTTTCGGAACGGCAGCTGCGGCAGGCGCAGCTTTTTCTATGGACATTTCCACGTGAAAGAAGGGGTTTTCCGAAGCACAGTGCTCCAACAGGCGGAAAAACCGCTCGGCGTAATCGCCCAGTGCATCCATGAGCGCCTCGGGCTGCTCCAGTACCAGACAGGTGTCCTGATGGATCTCCGACAGACAATCGGCCAGAGCATCTAGATTGTTTCCATAGTATTCCGGCAGATCCAGCAGCTCGGTGAGCTGCAGGTGCAGCCCGATTTTGGTGCTGATCTGGCTGCAATCCAGTGTCAGTTTCCGCATAGTTTATTCCTCCCCATAGAGCAGTTCAAAGCTTTCATAATGATCCGGCGTGTAATAAATCAGGCCGTCGTTGGAAAAGACGATGCGCTCCGCGCCACGCTTGGTCTGACCGATGGTGCCAATGTCACATTCGGTCCATTCCCGTCCGTCGGCATCGGGCAGCAGGCCTTCGTAATTGCCGTAATAGCTGCCGCCGATGGCCTTTCCAGGGGCGATCACGTCCAATGCGCCGCCCTGCCAGCCGTAGAGGGCTTCGGCATCCTTTTTGGTCACATAATTGGAGGGCAGCTTGCCGTACAGGTGGATATACAGCGCCACATTGTCCTTGTCGTCATACTCGCCGTCCTCGGGCAATGCCGGTGCCTGCTCCACGGGGGGCTGCACTTCAGCGACCGGGGGCTGCTGGTCCACCGCGGGCAAAATAACGGGTACATCCTCCACTGCCGGAGGTGCCTGACTGTCGGGCAGTCCCTCTTCGGGCGGCGTGACCGGGTCTTCGGTCTCGTCGGGCAGGGCGGAAACTACCGCATCCAAAATCTCCAGGGTGGTATCTACTTCCTCCTGGGTACAGGCGGTAAAGCTGAACAGCATCAGTGCTGCCAGCAAAAGACTAAGCCATTTTTTCATAAAAACACCTCGATTCACCCTATATTATAGAAAACAATGGTACAAAAGGCAAGAAAAAAGGACGGCAGATTTGAACTGCCGTCCTTTTGGATATTCGGTTACAGGGTGGCAGCCATGACCGCCTTGATGGTGTGCATACGGTTTTCAGCCTGCTGGAACACGATGGACTGAGGGCCTTCAAAGACCTCGTCGGTGACTTCCAGACAATCCAGCTCAAACTTTTCGCAGACTTCCTTGCCAACCACGGTCTTTTTGTCGTGATAAGCAGGCAGGCAGTGCATAAAGACAGCGTCGGGGCCAGCAATGTCCATCAGCTTCTGGGTGATGCGGTAGGGCAGCAGGTCGCGGATGCGCTTGGCCCAGATATAGTCGGCTTCGCCCATGGAAACCCACACGTCGGTATACAGCACGTGTGCGCCCTTGGCGGCGGCTTCGGGATCCTCGGTGAACTCCAGAATGGCACCGGTCTCCTTGGCAATCTCCTGACACTTGTCGATGAGCCACTGGTCAGGGAAATACTCCTTGGGAGAGCACACCACGAAATGCATACCCATCTTGGCGCAGCCAACCATCAGAGAGTTGCCCATGTTGTAGCGGGCGTCACCATAATAGACATACTTGATGCCCTTCAGCGTACCGAAACGCTCCTTGACGGTGAGGAAGTCTGCCAGAATCTGGGTGGGATGGGCCTCGTCGGTCAGGCCGTTCCACACGGGGACGGAGGCGTACTTGGCCAACTCCTCCACCATATCCTGACCATAGCCACGGTACTCGATGCCGTCAAACATGGTGGACAGCACCCGGGCGGTGTCGGGGATGGACTCTTTCTTGCCCAGCTGAGAACCGGCATCCAGATAGGTGACGTGCATACCCAGATCGTGACCGGCAACCTCAAAGCTGCAGCGGGTACGGGTGGAAGTTTTTTCAAAAATCAGAGCGATGTTCTTGCCTTCAAAATACTTGTGGGGGATGCCTGCCTTTTTCAGCGCCTTGAAACCGGCGGCGGTGTCCACCAGTTCGGCGATTTCCTCGGGGGAAACATACAGCAGCTTGAGGAAGTCCTTGCCCTGCATGGTTTTCTTCAGATTCAGCATAAAATTTGTCCTTTCTTGGCAAAAATGCAGCCATCCATCCCCAAACGGGGATGGATGGGGAAGGAAAGTTTATGTACTTTACAGACCTTCCACGGCCTTGGCCAGGAAGTCAAACTGAGCGTCCAGCGAGGGAGCGCTGACGCTGCCGGGAGAGGTGCGCTGTCTGACGCAGGTTTCCAGAGAAATGGCATCAAACAGATCTTCGGTAAACAGCTCGGAGTGCGCCTGATAGGCTTCCAGCGGCAGGGTTTCCAGAACCAGACCCTTATCCGTGCACTCGGCAACGATCTGACCGACGATCTTGTAGGCGGTACGGAAGGGCATGCCCTTGCGCACCATATAGTCAGCCAGGTCGGTGGCATTGATGAAGCCCTTGGCGGCGGCGTTCCGCATGGATTCCCGGTTGATGGACATGGTGCCGATCATGGGGGCCATCACCTGCAGGCACATCTTGACAGTATCTACACTGTCAAACAGGCCTTCCTTGTCCTCCTGCATATCCTTGTTATATGCCAGAGGCAGACCCTTGAGAACGGTGAGAATGCCCATCAGATTGCCATAGACCCGACCGGTCTTGCCGCGGATCAGCTCGGCCATATCGGCGTTCTTCTTCTGGGGCATAATGGAGGAGCCGGTGGTATAGGCGTCGTCCAGTTCCACGTAGCGGAACTCCCAGGAACACCAGAGGATGAGTTCCTCAGACAGACGGGATAGGTGCATCATCAGCAGAGCGATGGCAGAGCAGGTCTCAGCCACAAAATCACGGTCGGAAACGCCGTCGATGCTGTTGAGGGTGTAGCCGTTCATGCCCAGCGCCTGGGCGGTCATGTTCCGGTCAATGGGATAGGTGGTGCCGGCCAGTGCGCCCGAGCCCAGAGGGGATACGTTGGCGCGCTTGGCGGCGTCGGCCAGACGGCCCAGGTCGCGCTCCAGCATCATGCCGTAAGCCAGCAGATGATGGCCGAAGACGATGGGCTGTGCACGCTGGAGGTGGGTATAGCCGGGAACGATGGCATCCCGGGTCTCCTGCGCCTTGTCGCAAATGGCGCGGATCACCTGTGCCGTCAGGGCGCGGATCTCGCCGATCTCCTTGCGGAGCCACAGGCGCAGATCGAGGGCTACCTGATCGTTGCGGCTGCGGGCAGTGTGCAGGCGCTTGCCTGCATCGCCGATGCGGCGGGTCAGCTCGGTCTCGTTGAAGGAATGGATATCCTCAGCATGAAGGTCGATCTGCAGAGCGCCGCTCTCCAGATCCCGGAGGATGCTTTCCAGCCCGGCCAGAATGGTCTCGGTGTCCTCGGGGGAATTGATGCCCTTGGCACCCAGCATGGCGGCGTGCGCCATGCTGCCGGTCAGATCCTCTACCGCCAGACGCTGGTCAAAGCGAATGGAGGCATTGAAGTCGTCCGCGATCTGGTCAAGATGTTTTGCGGCGCGGCCCGCCCACAGTTTTTCCATAAAAACCTCGAGTTATCGTTGAATTACTGCTCGTCCCATTTCTTCTGCAGGGTGGCCTGAACCTTGATGGGCAGACCGAACAGGTTGATGAAGCCTGCAGACTCAGCCTGGTCATAGACACCGCCGTCCTCGCCGAAGGAGGCGATCTCAGCATCGTACAGGGAGTAGGGAGAGGTGACACCGGCGTTGATCATGTTGCCCTTGTAGAGCTTCAGCTTGACTTCACCGGTAACGTGCTCCTGGGTGCTGTCCACAAAGGCGGACAGAGCCTTGCGCAGGGGAGTGAACCACTGGCCGAAGTACACCAGCTCGGCGAACTTCTGCGCAACCAGAGTCTTGTAGTGCTGGGTGTCGCGATCCAGCGTGATGGTCTCCAGAACCTCGTGGGCCTTGTACAGGATAGCGCCGCCGGGAGTTTCGTAAACGCCGCGGGACTTCATGCCCACCAGGCGGTTTTCCACGATATCCAGCAGGCCGATGCCGTTGGCGCCGCCGATTTCGTTCAGCTTGAGGACGATGTCCACGGGAGCCATCTTGACGCCGTCGATGGCAACGGGGTTGCCCTTTTCAAAGGAGATGGTCACATAGGTGGGCTTGTCGGGAGCCTGCTCGGGAGAAACGCTCATCTCCAGGAAGCCGGGCTTGTTGTACTGGGGCTCGTT
>JAGAVA010000100.1 GCA_017620505.1 Clostridia bacterium | reverse complement strand
CGGGTGATTTTCAGAGGAACCTTGTGAGCCTCGGCGTAGTCGATCTCTTCGTCACGGGACTTGATCTCCCACTCACGCCAGGGGGCGATGATGGGCATATTGGGAGCCACAGACTTGATGGCCAGCTCGAAACGAACCTGGTCGTTGCCCTTACCGGTACAGCCGTGGCAGATGGCATCGGCACCCTCCTGCAGGGCGATCTCAGCCAGCTTGACGCCGATCAGAGGACGGGCAAAAGCGGTACCCATCAGGTACTCTTCGTACTTGGCGCCGGCCTTGACGGTGGGGAAGATGAAGTCTTCCACGAATTCCTTGGTCAGATCCAGAACGTACAGCTTGGAAGCGCCGGTCTTGAGAGCCTTCTCTTCCAGACCCTCCAGCTCGTCGGCCTGACCCACGTTGCCGGAAACGGCGATGATCTCGGGATTGTTATAGTTTTCCTTCAGCCAGGGGATGATGATGGAAGTATCCAGACCGCCGGAATAAGCCAGAACGACCTTCTTGATCTTGCTCTTGTCAATCATAGTAAGTTTCCTCCGATTTATAGACAAATTTTTAAGAATCAAACGATGGTATGATTATACACAAATATCGAATAAACAGTCAATGTGCACCCTATACAAACCTGCGGTGTATTTCTTGTGAGTTGTAAGTAAGATTTCATAGAAAACTGCCAAAGAATTCAGACGAAACCGTCAAAAATACCGGATGCACAAATATGCATGACAATGAATAAAAATCCTATTTAAATGAATAAAACCGAAAAATGGTTGGAATTTGCAAAAAAACGTGGTATTCTGCAAATATCCTCCTGTTTTATGCGACTATATGGGTAGAAGGGAGGCGTGACCATGGAAGATCAAGCCATCGTTGCCCTGTATTTTCAGCGGGCCGAGCAGGCCATCGCGGAGACCATTCAAAAATACGGCAGCCTGTGCCGCAGCATCGCCCAAAACCTGCTGCCGGTACGGCAGGATGCGGAGGAGTGCGTCAACGACACCTGGCAGGCGGCATGGGAGCGTATCCCGCCCCAGCAGCCCCGGGTGCTGTCGGCCTTTCTGGGGCGCATCACCCGCAATCTGGCCATCAGCCGCTTCCGCAAAAACACCGCCAGACGGCGGGATGCGGGACTTGGCGTGCTGTTGTCCGAGCTGGAGGACTGCGTTCCGGCAGGGGAGACCACCGAGGAGGCTTTTGACCGCAAACTGCTGGGCGAGCACATCTCCCGTTGGCTGGAGAGCTTGCCTGCCGATGACCGGGCGCTGTTTCTGCGCCGGTACTGGTATGGCCAGCGCTTGCAGGATCTGGCGGAAGAGACAGGCATTTCTTACAGTAAGTTGACCCAGCGAATGTACCGGCTGCGGCTGAGTCTCAAGGCCGCACTGGAGGCCGAAGGAGTGATTTTATGAGCAAGCCGGAAAAAATCTATGACGGTATTACCGAGGTAAAAGACTGGCTGGTGGAAGAGGCCCGCAGCCACCGGTTTTCCAACCGTAAGCGCCGGCGAAACCTGGCGGTGGCAGCAACGGCAGCCTGTCTGGCACTGGCGCTGATCGCATCCTCTCTGTTGCCCGGCGGCCCCATGACCATGCCGGCCTATGCCGTCGCCGTGCCCCAGTACCCGGAGATGGTGCAGTATCCCGGCGGAGAGGCCAGCGGCCTTGCACTGAAGAAATGGCGGGAGTCGGTAAACGAGCAATACCGGGATGTCGGTTACGCCGACGGACTGAATGGATATTTTCAGTCATCCATCCAGCAGTTTTTAACCGAAAACGACGGTGAAAACACCGCATTTTCGCCGCTGAATGTATACATGGCGCTTGCCATGCTGGCAGAGATCACCGACGGCACCACCCGTCAGCAGATTCTGGATGTGTTGGGCAGCGAGGGCATCGAAGCCCTGCGGCAGCAGGCCAACGACCTGTGGAACGACACCTACCGGGATGACGGTATGATGCAGCGGGTGCTGGCAAGCTCCATCTGGCTGAATGAAGACATTGATTTCCATCAAAAAGCATTGGACACGCTGGCAGAGAACTATTACGCCTCCTCCTATCAAGGTAAAATGGGTTCGGAGAGCCTGAATCAGGCGCTGCGGGACTGGCTCAACGAACAGACCGGCGGCCTGCTGAAAAACCAGATCCGCGGCATAAGCCTGAACGAAGATACGGCGCTGGCGCTGGCCACTACCGTCTATTTTAAGGGAAAGTGGACCCTCGGCGGCTTTGTCGAAAGCCGAACCGACACCGGCATCTTCCACGGTGCGCAATCCGATGCAGAATGCGACATGATGCACGACTCCGGCAATATGAATTATTACTGGGGCGACAAGTTCACCGCCGTTGCCAGCGGTTTTGAAAGCAGTGAGATGCGGTTCCTCCTGCCTGATGAGGGATATACTCCCGAAGATCTGCTCTTCGACAGCGAAGCGCTGGCGTTTCTGTCGCTGGAGCGCACCAACCAGTGGGAAAACAGCAAATACATGAAGGTGCACCGCACCGTTCCCAAGTTTGACATTGAGCACCAGACCAAGCTGCAGGCCGGGCTGCAGGCGTTGGGCATCACGGAGGTGTTTTCCGAGGCAGATGCCGACTTTTCCGCCGTCACCGATCAGCCCTTGTTCCTGTCTCAGGCTCTCCATGGAGTGCGGGTGAAGATCGACGAGCGGGGCTGCGAGGCAACGGCCTATACCGTGATGCGGGCGGATACGGCGTCCGCATTGCCCCCCGAGGTGGAGGAGATCGAGTTCATTCTGGATCGGCCCTTCCTGTTCGTCATCACCAACCGGGTGGGTCTGCCTCTGTTCGTGGGCATCGTCAATCAGCTATAAAAATAAAAAAGCACTGTCACACTCGGGCTTACGCCTTTGGGTGACAGTGTTTTTTTATGGTTCGATGACCCAATCCAATTCGGTAAGGGCGTTGAGTACCGCTTGAGGAATATCCCCGGCAGTGCCTTTTTGCAGCCGCAGGGTCAGATAAGCTCCTGTACCGCCGGGATAGGTCTCCTGAATCCCATCGTGCAGCACCAGCAGCAGATCGCCGGTGCGATAGTCAGAAAAGGGGTGGGCGGAAAGGGTGTGGTTGTACAGCACCACGGGAGAATTGTCCATCAGCAGCATACAGCTGCCGTTTGCTGCCTTGATGCAGCGACCTGCCCGAAAGCTCAGATTGTTGCAGGTCATCACGCCCACGCAGATCAGCAGCAATGCCAGCACCGATGCCAGGCCAATCACCAAAGTCTTGCGCTTCATTGGGCATCCTCCTCTCCGAAGACCGCCGTGCCCAGAATCTCCAGCGCCTGTGCGCCATAAGCATCCCACCACAGGCCGATTCCCTCATTGTGCGCCACATAATCGCCCTCAAAGGCGATGTAGCTCCAGCTGTCCAGGTCGGAATAAGTGCCCATGGAGCCTTCCAGACCGTTGGCAAAGCCCACCTTCTGGGTGGTCAGCCCGGTGCCGCACACGCCGAAAGGCATGCCGTAATGGACCACTTCCAGCACGGCCTGGGGCTGTGCCTTGGGCCAGAAGGCGATGGAAAACTGTCCGGCCTCGGCGTCGTGGGCGTCGATTGCATACTCCCAGTCAGCGGGGAGTGACAGGGCAATGCCCGCACCTTCGTAATGGTAGGAGGCTACCGTATCGGGGGACTGGACGGCGGTGGGGTTCACCGATGCCGTCGGTCGGGTGTTGGGTTCGGGTGTGGAAATGCAGGGGTTTATCGCCGTGCTCCCCTTCATGGAGCAGGCGGTGTTG
>JAGAVA010000099.1 GCA_017620505.1 Clostridia bacterium | reverse complement strand
CAGGGACACATTTTCCAGATAGGTACATCCCTGGAAAGCGTAGGCAGGAAGCGTGACCATACCCTCGGGAACCACGATGGAGGTCAGGCCGGAACAGCCTTCAAACATATGACCGTAATAATAACGGTTGTGAACGGGACACTCGTTCCAGCTCAGCGGAATATTGATCTCCACCAGTGCCGCATCATTCAGGAACAGGCGATAGCCCAAAGCTTCCACACTATCGGGAATCACCAGACTGCTTAAAAGGGGACACTGAGCAAAGGCATATGCTTCCAGCCGCTGTAGGCCATCATTGAGCGACACATCTTCCAGCAGATCGCAGCTTTGGAAGGCAGAGATACCCACAGTCTTCACTTTGGCCGGCAGTACAATGGCGGTCATACTGTCACAGTTCTGGAAGGCCTGATTGCCGATCACGGTCAGACTGCCGGGCAGCGTGACCGTCTCCAAATGGGCACAACCACTGAAAGCGTAATCAGGAAGCGTAACAATGGTCTCGGGAACCCGGATCTCTGTCAATACGGGACACGCTTCAAAAATATGACCGTAATAATCACTGCTGCCTGTAGTATAGGCCAGACAGGTAGTCCATTCGGTGGGAAGGGTCACGGTCTCCAAGGAAGCGCATTGATAAAAGGCACGGTAACCCAGACCCAGAACGCTATCAGGGATCTGTACCCATTCCAGAGCAGTACAGCCTGCAAAGGCATAGCCGTTAATGCCCACCAGGGTCATGGGCATGGACAGCGTGTCCAGCGAAGAACACTGATAGAATGCATGGTTTTTGATCTCCTGAAGGGCATTGGGCAGATCCAGCTCTTCCAGAGAAGAGCAGCCGTAGAAAGCGCTGCTGCCGATCACGGTCAGCTTATCATTAAATCCCACATAGGACAGGTTGGTGCAGCCGTAGAAAGCACTGCTGCCGATGGTTGTAAGTTCAGGCGGCAGAATGACAGCTTCCAGCGTGGTGTTGCCGGAAAAAGCACTGATATCAATGGCCTGAACGATATAACCATCCATGCTTTCCGGGATCACGACCTGCGCATCATCGCCCAGATAACCGTCAATAGAAATGCCTGTAGCATTCAGCACGGTATAACTGAAATCCTCAGCCGGCGAAATCGGCATTTCGGGATCAAAGGTCTCGGTACCGGTCATGGTCTCGACGGTCACCGATGTACCGGAGGCCTTACAGACCAGACCTTCCAGCGGGAAGCTGTAATAGGGGCTGTGGAATCGAAGATGATACTCATTTCCCTGCACCGCCGAAGAGGTGCTCCAATCGCCGTTTGCATCGGTATAGCACAGAGCGATGATCTCTTCGTAGCCGTAGTCATAGAGACTAACACATACATTGGAGATACCCTTGCCGCCATCGTCTACCACTTTACCGGACAATGTGGCATAAAGTTCGGAATCCAAAAGCTCCACCGAAGGGTCTTTGCTCCCGCCGGAGGGCAGCAGGTCCAATGCGGATTCTTCATACAAAGGCTCCTCATCGGGATCATCCTGCGGCTCTTCCGACTCTGTTTCAGCCGGAAGGGCTTCAGATTTTTCTTCCTCCTCGTCAGTCAAAAGCACTTCCCCCTCATCGGTCAAAAACACTTCTTCCCCGGAGGAAATCAGCTCCAACAGAGCGGCCGAAGTGTCGGCTTCTGCCTGATCGATGGCAGAAACCGGAAAAGCCTGCAGCAGCAAGAAAAAAGACAACGCTGCAGCGCAAACGCGAGAAACGATCTTCGTACAGTGCATAATGTACCTCCCTGCGTCATGTTGCATTGAAACCTCATCAGATTATCAGGATGCTGAAATCCGTTTCGTTTATAAATTTTATTATAACAAGCTCTTCTTAAAAAGAAAAGAAACACTTGGATATTTTTCTCAGAAAAATGCAGCAAAAAAGCACGTCCTGCGACGTGCTTTTCTTTATTGTACGCCCCGGAGCAGCTCACCGGGGTCGACGCCGTACAGTTTCGCCAGCGCCAGCAGGTTGGAGGTAGAGGGCTCGGCTGCACCGGTCTCCCACTTGCTCACCGCCTGTCGGGAGACCCCCAACGCCTCGGCGACATATTCCTGTGTCATGCCGCAGTTCTGGCGGTGAGCCTTGAGGGCTTCGCCCAGCGAACGGCGGATGACCGCCTGCTCAGGGGTTGCTTTTTTGTCATTCAGATATTTCAGCAGGGCCTTGATCAGCAGTACGACGATGAAGATACGAACCGCCCAAGGGATTGCAATCAATAAAAGCATCCATAAATTTGCCCAAATGGCATTTCCACTTGCTAACATCTTTCATCCTCCTTTTGCTGAAATTCTATCAAAAAAGCCCGGTTGCGTCCAGCAACTTGCGCGCAACTTTGGGTTGCGCCAGTTTACATATGCTTTTTGGTCTGTGCCACCGCCAGCTCGTCGCAGCGATTGTTGTAAGGGTTGTCGGCGTGGCCTTTCACCCAGACAAAGGTGACCTGATGACGACTCAACTGGGCATCCAGGGCCTCCCACAAGTCCTGATTGAGAACAGGAGACTTGTCGGCCTTTTTCCAGCCCCGCTTTTTCCAGTTTTCCAGCCACTTCTGATTGATGGCGTTCACCAGATACTGACTGTCGGTATACAGCGTCACCTGACAGGGCTCCTTCAGCGCCTCCAGCGCACGGATGGCGCCGGTCAGCTCCATTTTGTTGTTGGTGGTGTGTCGGTCGCCACCGGATAGTTCCTTTTCCAGACCTTTATACATCAAAATCGCGCCCCAGCCACCCGGGCCGGGATTGCCGCTGCAGCTGCCATCGGTGTAAATATCTACCAATTTCATATTGTGCCTCCTTGGGTTCTGTGGTATTATCATAACAGAAATCAAAACTTGCGTAAAGAGGGATCCTATGCACATTTATCTACAGGGTTTGACCATGGGTCTGGCTTATGTTGCCCCCATCGGTGCACAAAATTTGTTCGTCATCCAGTCAGCCATCGGACAAAAGCGCAGCCGCGCCTTTTTGACGGCGCTCATCGTGGTGTTTTTTGATGTAACACTGGCGCTGGCCTGCTTTTTTGGCATTGGCGCTTTGATGGAGCGTTTTCCCCTGCTGGCCAATCTGATCCTGCTGGCAGGCAGTCTGGTGGTCATCTGGATCGGCGTGGGTCTGCTGCGGTCAAAGGCTACACTGGAGGGCACCGACAGCACCCCCAAGCCATTGGGACGTGTGATTGCCAGCGCCTGTGTGGTCACCTGGTTCAATCCCCAGGCCATCATCGACGGCACCATGCTGCTGGGCGCCTTCCGTGCAACCCTAACGGCGGCGCAGGCTCCCTTCTTTATTCTGGGTTCGGCCAGCGCCTCCTGCCTGTGGTTTTTCGGTCTGACCACCATTTTGTCCATTTTCCGCGGTAAAATCACCGACAACATCCTGCAATGGATCAACCGCATCTGCGGTTGTGTCATCGTGTTCTACGGTCTCAAGCTGCTGTGGAGCTTTGTGAGCCAGTTTATTGGATAAATCATAAAGATAGGAACCGAAAAGGAGTGTGACATCATGGATACGGTACGTCTGGGACGCACAAATCTAATCGTTGCCAAAAACGGCTTCGGCGCACTGCCCGTGCAGCGGGTGGACAAGGAACAGGCAGTAAAATTGCTGCGCCGTGCCTATGAGGGCGGCATCAACTATTTCGACACCGCCCATATCTATTCCGACAGTGAGGAAAAGCTGGGGCTGGCGCTCCACGATGTGCGGGACAAGATCATCATCTCCACCAAGGCCATGACCACCACGGTGGAGGGCTTCTGGGAGCAGCTGCACACCAGTCTCAAGCGGCTGCAGACCGATTATATCGACATTTATCAGTTCCACAATCCGGCCTTCTGTCCCAAACCGGGAGACGGTTCCGGTCTGTATGAGGCCATGCTGGAAGCAAAGGAACAGGGTCTGATCCGCCATATCGGCATCACCAACCACCAGCTGGCGGTGGCGGAGGAAGCTGTGAAGTCCGGCCTGTACGAGACGCTGCAGTTCCCGTTTTCCTATCTTTCCAGCGAGAAAGAAGAGGCATTGGTGCGCCTGTGTGAGGAGCATGATGTGGGCTTCATCTGCATGAAGGCGCTGGCAGGCGGTCTGATCACCCATTCCGATGTGGCCTATGCCTATCTGGCACAGTTCCCGGTGGCTCCCATCTGGGGCATCCAGCGGGAAAGCGAGCTGGAGGAGTTCCTCTCCTATCAGGATGTACCCCCGGTGCTGACCGATGAGCGGCTTGCCTTTATCGAAAAGGAACGGAAGGAGCTGAGCGGCGATTTCTGCCGTGGCTGCGGCTACTGCATGCCCTGTCCCGCCGGCATCGAGATCAACAACTGCGCCCGGATGTCCCTGCTGCTGCGCCGCGCCCCTGCCGCAGGCTATCTGTCCCAGGGCTGGCAGGAAAAGATGGCGAAGATCGACGGCTGCATCAGCTGTGGTCAGTGCAGGAGCCGCTGCCCCTACGGTCTGGACACCCCCGCCCTGTTGCGGAAGAATTACGAGGATTATAAGACATTCCTGTAAGAAAAATTGATTATTTACCGGAAATGATAAGAGCTGCCGCAGGATCCTGCGGCAGCTTCTTTTTGTTTATAATGATTTATTCCTCTTCGGCGACAATCGCAATGTGCAGCTCGTCCAACTGCTTCTGAGTGTGCCCCAAAAAGCAAGCTTTTCGGGGGCCCCGACTGATTTTATACGCAGCGGGCAAATGAATTGCCCTGCTGCGGGACGCGCGGACTCCCGCGCGGTGCAGTCACCCAACCAGACTTACTGCTGTTTTTTATTCTTCCTCAGCCACGATTGCAATATGCAGCTCATCCAGCTGCTTCTGGGTGACTGCGGAGGGAGCATCCATCATCACGTCCTGCGCCTTCTGGTTCATGGGGAAGGTGATGACTTCGCGGATGGACTCCTCGCCGGTCAGCAGCATGACCATACGGTCAATTCCGGGAGCGCAGCCGGCATGGGGGGGAGCGCCGTAGGTGAAGGCATTGTACATGGCGGGGAACTTGGACTTCACGTCCTCCTCGCCCAAGCCCACCATCTGGAAGGCCTTGATCATGATCTCGGGGCTGTGGTTACGGACAGCGCCGGAAGCAGACTCGTAGCCGTTGATGACCAGGTCGTACTGGTTGGCGTTGATGGCCAGCAGCTTCTCAATGTCGCCCTCGGCAGCCAGCAGAGCTTCCATACCGCCCTGAGGCATGGAGAAGGGATTGTGGCAGAACTCCAGCTGACCGGACTCCTCGCCGATCTCGTACATGGGGAAGTCCACGATCCAGCACATGGCGTACTGATCCTCGTCGAAGTGACCGGGGACGCGCTTACCCAGCATATTGCGGACAACGCCGGCGGTCTTCTGGGCGGCCAGCTTCTTGCCGGCGGCCATGCACACGAAGGAACCGGGCTTCAGACCCAGAGCCTCTTTGAAGGCCTCCTGGCGCTCCAGCAGGAACTTGGAGATACCGCCGGTCAGGTTGCCGTTCTCGTCCACCTTGACCCAGCAGACCTTGTTGCCTGTCTGGACTTCCACATCGGCCAGCAGCTTATCGATCCACTTACGGGCCTGGGTAAAATCGTGAACCACCACGGCCTTGACGCAGGGGCTGTCAAAGGGGCCAAAGCCGCAGCCCTGAACCACTTCAGTCACATCCTGCAGCTCCAGATCCACGCGCAGGTCGGGCTTGTCGGAGCCGTAGCGCTCCATGGCCTCGTTGAAGGGGATGCGGCGCAGGGGAGCCTGAGACACACGCTCATACTTACCCAGCTCCACAAACATAGGGATCAGAACGTCCTCCAGCGTGCTCAGAACGTCGTCCTGCGTGGCGAAGGCCATTTCCATATCCAGCTGATAGAACTCGCCGGGGGTACGGTCGCCGCGGGCGTCCTCGTCACAGAAGCAGGGGGCGATCTGGAAATACTTATCGAAACCGGAGGCCATCAGCAGCTGCTTGAACTGCTGGGGAGCCTGGGGCAGAGCGTAGAACTTGCCGGGATGCTTGCGGGCGGGAACCAGATAGTCACGAGCGCCCTCGGGAGAGGAAGCGGTCAGAATGGGAGTGGTGATCTCCAAAAAGCCCTTGGCAGTCATGGCAGCGCGGATATAGGACACGGCCTGGCAGCGCTTGATGATGTTGGCCTTGACGGCGGGGTTGCGCAGGTCCAGATAACGGTGCTTCAGACGAGTCATCTCGTCGGCCTCACGGCTGCGGTTGATCTCGAAGGGCAGCTCGTTGTGCTGGCAGGTGCCCAGCACCTTGATCTCGGAAGGAACGACCTCGATGTCGCCGGTGGCCTGCTTGGCATTCTTGCTGGAACGCTCACGAACCACGCCGGTGACCTGGATGGTGGTCTCCTTGTTCAGTTCCTTGATAACAGACAGGATTTCGGGGGTCTCGGCCACCAGCTGGGTGGTGCCGTAATAGTCGCGGAGGACGATGAAGGACAGGCCAGCGCCCACCTCACGGACGTTCTCCATAAAACCGGCCAGGGTGACGGTCTGGCCAACATGCTCCAGACGGAGCTCCCCACAGGTGTGGGTACGGGACTGCATCATAAGTGATTACTCCTTTTATTTTAATAAATTCAATTTCTAATTGCCTTCCCCCTGAGAGGAAGCCTTTTCATCTTTCAGGATTTGTTCTACCGCATCGCAGAAGGCCTGCTGATCGTCCATGTGAACGAATATGGTCTCATCGCCACTCCGCAGATCACGAAACCGAAGATGACCAAACCAATTTTCCAATTCAAAGACGAATCCCCGTATCCGTCCACCGGCAGAAACAGGAATCGGCTGCTCAATAAGGAACTTCACTTGCCAAAAGCTATCGTTCTCTTCGGCGTTCTGAAACCGGTCCTTCAAAAACAGGTTTCGCAGCGAACGACGGTATTGGGTACTTTCCACCAGTTCCATCAAGGACTCAAATCGAGGTTCATCGGGCAATATCTGCGCCTGACCACTGACATCCCAATAGGTTTTCAGTTCTACCAACCGTTCAGTATACGGAAAAAAGTACCGGAAGGGCAGCGGCCGGGTGTACCACTTGCAGAACAGCACAACAGCCAGCAAAATCGCAAGAAAAACGGCCCATTTTACGGTCTTTTTCTTCATGAGCGGCTCCTTTCGTTCACAGAAGGGCTTTCGGAGGGCAGAGGGCTGTCCGCCCTACAGTTACTTCTCCAAAATCACCGTGCCGGCGTTCTTCTGGGCCAGACCGTCCTTCAGCAGAGCCACAGCCTCGGCAACGGGCAGGGTCTTCTGCTCGCCGGAGGTCAT
>JAGAVA010000098.1 GCA_017620505.1 Clostridia bacterium | reverse complement strand
ATGGGAAACTCCTCCTTAAAACGGTGTATACACGCCACATTATACAATGGATGCATAAAAAATACAACTGCTTTGATTGGTTTTTGCTGAAAAATGACGGAAATTTTACAGATAATCCGAGTTTTACGCAAAAGATTTTAGCGATTTAACACAATAACAAAATGAAAACAAAAAAGAGAGGAGCGGCTGCTCCTCTCTTGGTCTGTATTTTACATTTCCAGCAGGATGGGAACGATCAGCGGTTCCCGCTTGGTCTTTTTGTAAAGATAATCGTCCAGCTTGCGGGCGATGGTATCCTTGATGGCGTTGCGGCTGGTCATGCCCTTTTCCAGACAGTTTTCCATGGTCTCACGGGTAAGATCCTTCAGTTCGGCCATCAGCTCCTCGGCCTCCCGGACGAAGATGAAGCCCCGGGAGATGATCTCCGGGCCGGAGACGATGCAGCGTTCCTTCATATCCACGGCGATGACGGCGGTGATAACACCGCTTTCCGACAGGGTCTTGCGTTCCCGCAGAACGGCGGCGCCCACGTCGCCCACGCCCAGACCGTCCACCAGCACCCGACCGGAGGGCACATTGGCGCCCCAGGAGGCGCCGTTTTCGCCGATTTCCAGCACACGACCCACGTCAGAGATGAAAATATTCTCGGGGGCAACGCCGCAGGTGCGGCCCAGCTCGGCGTTGACCATCAGATGCCGGTATTCGCCGTGCACCGGCAGGAAATACTTGGGACGCAGCAGGGAGAGCATCATTTTCAGCTCCTCCTGGCAGGCGTGACCGGACACGTGCATATCGGCAAGGCGGCTGTAGACCACGTCAGCGCCCTTGCGGAACAGCTCGTTGATCATGGTATACACCGGCTTTTCGTTGCCGGGAATGGGGGTGGCGGCAATGAGGATCTTGTCGCCGTAGCCCACCTCCACCTGCCGGTGGCCCGAAAAGGCCATGCGGTACAGGGCGCTCATAGGCTCGCCCTGACTGCCGGTGGTGATGATGGTCATCTTGTTGCGGGGATACTTGTTGATCTCCTTCAGATCCACATAGGTGTTGGGCGGCAGGGTCAGATAGCCCAGCTCGGTGCCCACCTTGAGGATGTTTTCCATGCTGCGGCCGGAAACTGCCACCTTGCGGCCGTACTTTGCCGCCACGTCGAAGATCTGCTGGACACGGTGCACGTTGGAGGCGAAGGAGGCCACAATGATGCGGCTGTCGCAGCCCTTGAACTCCCGATCCAGCGAATCGCCCACTTTGCGCTCGCTCATGGCGATGCCGGGGCGCTCGGCGTTGGTGGAATCCATCATCAGCAGCAAAACGCCCTTCCGGCCCAGTTCGCCGAACCGGGGCAGGTCGATCATCTTGCCGTCGATGGGAGTGGTGTCGATCTTGAAGTCGCCGGTGGCCACCACCACGCCCACGGGAGTCTTGATGGCGAAGGCACAGGCATCGGCGATGGAGTGGTTCACGTGGATGAACTCCACCTCAAAGCAGCCGGTCTTGACCTTGTCGCCGTCTTTTTTGACGGTGATCTTGGGCTTTTTCAGATCCTTGTGCTCGGCAAGCTTGAGCTTGACCAGACCGGCGGTGAGGGCGGTGCAGTACACCGGCACGTTCAGCTCCCGCAGCACATAGGGCAGAGCGCCGATGTGGTCTTCGTGGGCATGGGTCAGGAAAATGCCCCGCAGCTTGCTCTGGTTTTTCTGCAGATAGGTGATGTCGGGGATGACCATGTCCACGCCCAGCAGATCTTCGTCGGGGAAGGTCATGCCGGCGTCGATGACGATCATATCATCGCCGTATTCCAGCACGGTCATGTTCTTGCCGATCTCGTTGAGACCGCCCAGAGAGATCACCCGCAGCTTTTCCTTGGCGAAGATCTCGGCGGGCTTTTTGGCGGCAGATTTTCTGGTGGATTTCTTTTTGTCCTGCTGAAGCAGGGAGCCCGAAAGGCTCTTCACGGCCTCGGAGGCGGCCTTGGCGGTCTCCTGCGCCATCTTCATGGCCTGCTGTGCCGTTTTGCGGGGGGTGGCTGCCTTGGGTGCCTTGGAGGCTGCCGACTGGCTGCCCCGGCGGCGGGCAGCGGGCATCTTTGCGCTGGCCTTGGCCTGCCCCTTGTGGACGGTCTGACCGCCTTTTTTGCGGCCTGCGGCGGCGGAATTGGTCTTTTTGGTTTCAGCCATAATTGGTACAATAACTCCTTTTTATCCGGTGCATCGCGCAAAACAACAAAGCCCCCGGAAAAAACGCTTTCCGGCGGTGGCGCGACGCCATGTGTGGTTCTTTATATATATATGTATCCGGCCTCCACTTCCCGGGCAGGCACGGATGAAATTCAAATGGATGAAAGAAGTATATCATATCTGCCTGCAAAATGCAAATTTAACCATCCGACAAGGTGTGACAGCCACCGAATGTAAGGCGGGGGAGTTCCCCCGCCGTCATCAAAAGAACGGGCGGAACAGATACAGGTTTTCCAGCTGCTCCAGCAGCTTGTCGTCGGTGCGGGGCACGTTCAGATCCTCGTTCTCCCGCCGGAACTCCGGCGGCAGGGGAGAGGGCTGATACACCCCGATGGGCGGCGGCCAACCTTTGAAAACCGTGTCCTTCCATTCATCAGGCCGTGGATTCATGCAGGATCCCCCTCTATCCGGTTTCGTTTGTCTGCGATCATCTGATGCAGACAGCAGAGGGCTTCCCGCAGACTGCCCAGACGGTCACAAAGTCCCAGCTCCACCGCTTCGGGGCCGTAGACCACGCTGCCTGCCTCCCCCATCAGCTGTCCGTTGCGCTGCATGAGGGTGCGCAGGGTGTCCGGGTCGATCCGGCAGTTGGCGGTGATGAAGTCCACGATGCTGTCCTGAATGCGCTCAAAATAGGCCGAGATCTGGGGCACGCCCAGCACGGTGCCGTTCATGCGCACCGGATGCAGCGTCATGGATGCCGTAGGGGCAATAAAGCATTTTTTTGCCGCTACCGCCAGCGGCACGCCGATGGAATGTCCGCCCCCCAGCACCAGAGAAACAGTGGGCTTTTCCATGCCGGCGATCAGCTCGGCGATGGCCAGCCCGGCCTCCACGTCGCCACCTGCCGTGTTCAGCAGGATCAGCAGACCGTCGATCTCCGGGCTTTCCTCAATGGAGGCCAGCAGCGGCAGAATGTGTTCGTATTTGGTGGTCTTGGT
>JAGAVA010000097.1 GCA_017620505.1 Clostridia bacterium | reverse complement strand
GCGAAGTCCAGGCTCAACTCGTTCTTCTTGTCATGGGCCAGGGTGTCGATGCTCTCGAAGATACCGGAGACCACATTGTAGATGTCGTCGTCCTTCACATCGTTGTTGGCGATGATGACAGCGCCCACGGCCACGGTGGTGGCGTCATGCTCCAGGCCGTAAGCGGCGGCGGGGATGACGTTCTTGCTGTAATAGGGAGAAGCGGCGATCAGCTTCTCGATGTGAGCGTCGTCCAGCTCCACCACGAACACGTCGCGGGTAGCGGCCAGAGAGGTAACAGCGGTGGTGGGAGCGCCGGCCACGATGAAGGCAGCGTCGATCTTGCCGTCCTGCAGGGCCTCGGCGCTGTCGCCGAAGGACTGGTAGGTGGGCTTAATGTCATCCAGGGTCAGATCATAGGCGCCCAGCACGTCCAGAGCGTTGAAGTACACGCCGGAGCCGGAGTCACCGACGGACACGTTCTTGCCCTTCAGATCGGCAACGGTCTTGATGGAGGGATCCAGGGTGATGATCTGGACCTGCTCCATGTACAGGGCAGCCACAGTGGAGAAGCTGTCGATCTTGCCGGCCTCGGCAAACAGGTTGGTACCGTTATAGGCATACGCCATAACGTCGGACTGGACGAAGCCCAGCTGAGCGTCGCCGGCAGCCATGGCCTCGATGTTGGCCTTGGAGCCCTTGCCCACGATGGCGGTCACAGTGGTGTCGGTGTTGTCGCTGATCTGACCGGCCAGAACACTGCCAAAGCCATAGTAGGTACCCTGGTCACCGCCGGTGGTGAAGGTCAGCTCGGTCTTCTTGCCGCCGCAGCCGGCCAGCGTGGCAGTCATGGTCAAAACAACCAGCATCAGAGCAAAAAACTTCTTCATAGTAACATCCTCTTTTCCTTTTTAATACGGGGGTCGATGCATTACTTGCACATCATACCGCAACCGCTGTCATTTTTCAAGTCTTTTTTCACATTTCCAGAGATTTTCTGCAAGTACATTCGCTTTATCCTGCATTTTCTTTAACCGGATAAGGTTTTAAAGTCTCAAGCCACCTCAGAGGTAGTATCTTTACACAACTCTTCCGGTCCTCCCCGCCGTCGGTTTGGGCAAATCGACGGCAGGTGACTTTCAGCGGATGGTCAGCAGTCTGCCTCCTATCATATCCGGAATTTTGGAGCCGGGGCTGATGTTCAGATGCCGGTCTCCCCGCAGCCCGGGCGAAGTCACACAGCCGCAAACGGGATGGATAGCGTCAGCGCTGTGCGGAAAATGCCGTATGTATCCTCACAGAAACAGGCCGCGATGGTCCGAAAGCACCTCCTCTTCACGATCCATGCAGCAGAAATATGATATAGAGTATACGCTCTTCGATTCATCCCATGCAACGACTTTCCCCCGACCCTTCTCATTTTCGGAGGTGACGCCAGATTTTTTCTTCTGCCGTCAAAAAGTTTTATCTATTGTTCAAGACATTTGTCCGCCATGTGCGCACGCTTCTTTATAAAAGACACCGCACCCAGATCGGGTGCGGTGTCTTTTATGCATCTTACTTCTTCGCTTTGGAGTCCACCACGTCCTTCAGCAGGGCGTTGAAGGCCTCGAAGGTCATGGCGCCCAGGTCGCCGTCGGCGCGGTGACGGGGAGACACGGTGCCGTTCTCCATATCCCGGTCGCCCACCACCAGCATATAGGGGACTTTCTCCAGTTGAGCCTCGCGGATCTTCTTGCCGATCTTCTCGTTGCGGTAGTCCACCTCCACGCGGTAGCCCTGCTCCGTCAGCTTGCGGGCCAGGTCGGCGCAGT
>JAGAVA010000096.1 GCA_017620505.1 Clostridia bacterium | reverse complement strand
TCATGGATGTAATTGGCGCCCGGTGCGCCGAAGCGGCACAGATTGACGGCAGGCACGCCCTTGTCTGCAAAGGGAATGGAGTCGCTGGAATAGATGTCGGCCTTGACCTCGCAGGGGGTGCCCAGTTCCAGCATCAGGCCGTCCACATAACCCACAGCCTTGTCATTTGCCATTACCAGAGCGATGTTGTGACCCAGCGTGGGGGCGGCGACGTCCACATTGATCATCAGACGATGGGCGGAAAGCTCCTCTTCGTGTGCCTTGGTCCAGGCCTTGGAGCCCAGCAGACCCTGCTCTTCCGAGCCGTACCAGTGGAACTTCAGGGTGCGGGCAGGAGGATTGGCAGCAAAGTGCCGCAGCAGCTCCATCAAAATCACGCTGCCCGAGATGTTGTCGTAGACACCAGTGGAGAAATACACGCTGTCGTAGTGGGCGCCGAAGGAGATGATCTCCTCGGGCTTTTCAGTGCCGGGAATGATGGCGCACACATTCTGGGAGGTGCCGTCATACGTTTCGCCCTCCAGCTCCAGCTTGAGGGTCTTTGCGCCCCGGCGCACCATCTCGGCGGCATCGGCGGCCCGGAGATTCATGGCGACGGCATCACCAAAAGGCTCGGTGAGCGTTTCCCGCAGCTTGCGGATATCGCAGTCGGTGTCCGACAGCCGGTCAACGGTGGTGCCGGAGAAGGTCAGAATGGCGGCAGCACCGGCCTTCTGCAGCTTTTCGTAGTCGGCACGGCGGAGACGGCCGTTCATCAGCACGATCTTGCCCTTGGCACGCTCCAGATGGAGGGGCAGCAGATTTTCGGCATAATACAGCTCGCCTTCCAGACCGCCTTCCGGGGTGGACTTGGCGCGCTCATAGCCGGTAACTTCATATTCCTTCACATAGGGTGCGGTGACGGTGAGCTTGGCCTGATGTACCTTGCCGCAGGCCACGGAAAACTCCTCCAGATGAGCCTCCACGCCGCAGGATTTGGCCTCCTCCAGCAGACAGAGGGCGGCCTTTTTTTCTTCGGGAGAGCAGCTGACCTTTTCATAGGCCAGCTCCTTCAGCAGGGAAAATGCGCGATGGGCGGAAACAGACATAAACAGTTCCTCCTATGTTGGATTATTTGTCGGTCATATGGGCAGTTTTGCGCCACTTGCCCTTGCGATAGGCGATAAAGGTAATGACCGCGCCCATGGTCCAGGAGACCAGCAGGGAAGTGGACAGAGAGAAGGGGTGACCGTTGGGCCATGCGGTGCTGGCGGTGAGATAAGCCATACCGTAAGCCACGGGGATGCGCAGCAGAATGGTGGTGAACATGGAGATCCACATGGGAGTCATGGTATCACCGGCACCGCGCATAACGCCGCCCAGCACCTGGGTCACCGAAACGCCCACATAGCCCACGGCCATGATGCGCATCATACGGCCGGCCAGGTCGATCAGCTCGGCAGTATCGGTAAAGAAACCGAACAGGAACTTGTTGAGGAACAGCAGGATGACAGTGATGGCAGCCGAAAGACCGGCAGCCATGATCATACCCTGCTTGGTGCCCTGATGGACACGATCCAGCTTGCCTGCGCCCACGTTCTGACCGGTGTAAACGCTCATGGTCTGACCGAAGGTCATGTTGGGCATCATGGCGAAGCCGTCCACACGCATGATGATGACGTTGGCGGCAATGACCATCTCGCCCAGGCTGTTGGTCAGACTCTGCACCACCAGCATAGCCACCGAGAAGATGGCCTGGGTGATACCCGAAGGCAGACCGATCTTAACGATTTTCAGCGCGGTATCTTTACGCATCTTCAGCTGCTTGAAATTGAGATCGAACACGTCCCGCATCCGCATCAGCTTGAAGAAGCACAGCACGGCGGAGATACCCTGGGCGATGACGGTTGCCAGCGAAACGCCCGCAACACCCATCTGGAAGCCGGCAACGAACCAGATGTCCAGGATGATGTTCAGAATGGTGGCAACGATGAGGAACATCAGCGCCGAAGCCGAGTCACCCATGCCGCGCAGCACGCCCGACAGGATGTTGTAGAAAATAAAGCCCGCAGCACCGATGAAGAAGATGTTCAGATAGTCGGTGCACCAGTCAATAATGGACGCCGGGGTGTCCAGCAGCTCCAGCATGGGCCGGGAGATCATGGGGCCGATGACCAGAATGATCAGCGATGCGATGGCCGCCAGCGAGATGCAGTTGCCGATGGCCAGAGACAGGCCTTCCCGGTCTTTTGCGCCGAACCGCTGGGAAATGATGATACCCGCGCCGGTGGAAATACCCACGAACAGAGCCAGCAGCAGGTTGAGGATGGGGCTGGAGCTGCCCACGGCAGCCAGGGCATTGTCGCCCACATATTTACCCACCACGATGGAGTCTACCGTGTTATAAAGCTGCTGCGCGATGTTGCCAAGCAGCATGGGGACGGCAAACTCCGCAATACGCTGCCAGGGTGCGCCAACGGTCATATCCTTGGCAGAAAAAAGAGATTTCAATCTCAAGAGGGGTCTTCCTTTCTTGTTTTGAATGTTACCTTTTATTATACGACAATTTCTGGATATGCACAAGTCTTTTTCGGGGTTGTATCCCTCTCTGCAAAGTGTTAAAATAGGGAGGAAATTTGACGCTTTTGCGGGAAAAGAGGCCTTTTTATGGTCAAAGAATATACCAAACGGGTCATCATCTGTATGGTGGGGCTGGCGCTGTGCGGACTGGGCTCTGCTCTGGGCGTGCTGGCAGGGGATGTGGGCACCAACGCATGGAATACCCTGGCGCTGGGACTGCAGCGGCTGACCCAGCAAAGCTTCGGCACCTGCACCTTTCTGGTGAGCCTGTCCATTGTGGTCATCGACCTGCTGGGACGGGGAAAGCTGGGCTTCGGCTCACTGCTCAACGTGATTTTCGTGGCCTATTTTTCCGACTTCTGGCTGGGTCATCTGGAGTTTCTGCCTACGGCGGACAATATGGCATTGGGCTTGGTTTACACGCTGGCGGGACAATTTCTCATGGCCTTTGCCACTCTGCTGTATATGATGCCTGCCCTGGGCTGCGGCCCACGGGATACCCTGATGGTGCTCCTGGGTAAGAAAGTGCCCAAAGTACCCATTGGCGCCGTGCGGTTCTGCATCGAAGCCGCCGCCCTGTGTGTGGGGTTGTTGCTGGGCGCCCCCTTCGGCTTGGGCACGGTGCTCATCATGGCGCTGCAGGCAAGCATCTTCCAGCTGGCCTGTCGGGTGACCAACATCGAGCCTCGAAATATCGTCCATGAGGACTTTGCCGCCACCTTCCGACGAGTGGGGAAAGCCAAGTGACTGCGTAAAAAAAGACCGTTTGCATCAGCAAACGGTCTTTTTAAATACAGATTGATTACCAGGCGAAAGTGACCAGGCCCATGATGTAGACCACCAGGATGCCCACGGGAACCACAAACTGGAAGACAGGCTTCATCCAATTCTGAACCTTCAGACCCTTGCCGGTGTTGGCCTCGGCCTTGAAGTTCTCCCAACCCCAACCAAAGCGCTTGTTGCAGCAGAACAGGGCGATGATCAGAGAGCCCAGAGGCAGCAGGTTGTTGGAAACGATGAAATCCCAGAAGTCCAGGAAGCTGGAACCGGGTGCAAAGGGCTCAAAGCCGGACAGAACGCTGAAGCCCAGAGCAGTGGTGATGGAGGTCAGGAAGATGCCGATACCGCAGATCACAGAACCCTTGGGACGGCTCCAGCCGGTCAGCTCACGGACGCAGGCCAGAATGTTCTCGAAAACAGCCAGAATGGTGGACATGGCGGCAAAGACCATGAACAGGAAGAATACAGAGCCCCACAGGCGGCCGCCATTCATGTTGTTGAAAACGGTAGCCATGGTATCAAACAGCAGACCGGGACCGGCGCCTACTTCCAGATTGTAGGTGGTGCAGGCGGGGAAGATGATCAGACCGGCGGTGATGGCCACGAAGGTATCCAGCAGAATGATGTTGACCGACTCGCCCAGCAGAGAGCGCTCCTTGCCGATATAGCTGCCGAAGATGGCCATAGAGCCAATACCAAGGCTCAGAGTGAAAAACGCCTGGTTCATGGCACCTACAACCACGTTGGCATTGATCTTGGACAGATCGGGCAGCAGGTAGAACTTCAGGCCCTCAGCAGCGCCGGACAGAGAGCAGCTGTTGATAGCCAGAACGATCATCAGAACCAGCAGTGCCACCATCATGTACTTGGTGACGCGCTCCAGACCACCCTGGAGGTTAAAGCTCAGGATGAAGAAACCCAACACAACCACGATTGCCATGCTGATCATGTTGACGGTGGGATTGGTGATCATGGAGACAAAGCCCAAACCGGCACTCTGGCCCATGACAAACTTAAAGAAATAATAGAACATCCAGCCGGTGACCACGGTATAGAAGCTCATCAGGCAGATGTTGCCCAGCAGGGCCAGATAGCCGTGGGCGTGCCACTTCTGACCGGGCTTTTCCAGCCGCTGATACATCTTGACAGGGCTGGCCTGAGAAGCACGGCCCAGGGAGAATTCCATCACCATGACGGGCAGACCCAGCACCAGCAGACACAGTGCATAAATCAGCACGAAGCCGCCGCCGCCGTACTGGCCGGCCATCCAGGGGAATTTCCAGACGTTGCCGCAGCCGATGGCGCAGCCTGCACTCAGCAGAATGAATCCCAGACGGGAGGATAGTCTTTCGCGTTCGTTCATAACAAATTGCCTCGCTTTCGCGTTGTCGTTTTACAGTTTTACATTGTACCACTGTAAAGTGTAATTGTCAAAGAATTATGAACAAAATGTGATATTCTTTTGGTTTTTTCGGGAAAGCAAAGGAAAACGCCGCAAAAAGCGGCGTTTTGATAAGCTTACAGCTGTTTCAGGATGTATTCCTTCACCTTTTCCAGTTTGCTTTCCTTCCATTTGCCTTCGTCGGCCTTCTTGGAATAGGGTACGATGATGTTGAAATCCATATGCGCGCCTTCGAAATAGCCGTCGGGCTCGGTGGAGAAGAAATAGCCATCCCACACCTCCTGGGGCGCATCGGTGAATCGCTCGGGCTCCAGATAGACCATCTTGCGCATATCCTCGATGACGAAAGCCTTGGCAGACAGTGGCGCCAGCAGGTCATATTCTTCGGCAGGCACGTTGGTGAACACATCGGGCAGGGGCGCCACGTCGATGCGCTCCTCGCCCCGAACGATCCGGATGCCCATGGCCTCAAAATCCAGCTTGTCCTCGGTGAAAATCAGCTTGAGCAGTACGCCCAGATCGGTATACAGATGAACCCGCTGATAATTGGTGTCAAAGATGAAGTTGCCCAGAGAATAGAAAATGGCCTTGCCGTCGTCAAACAGCTCGTAATTTTCGGGCACGTGGGGATGATGGCCCACCACCACGTCGGCGCCCAGCTCCAGGAACTTCAGGTAACGGTCGCGGGTGTAGGGGCTGGGCAGAGAGGTAAACTCCTCACCCCCGTGGGACACGATGACGCACCAGCGGCACTTTGCCTTGATCTCGTCGATGCGGCGTTTGATATAGTCCAGATCATCCCAGCGGAAGATGCCCGGTTCGGTGGCAGTGGCGGGGATGCACTCGTTCATATAGGACACGCAGAACATGCCGATGCCGCCGGCCTCGTCCAGATAGACCGGCTCGGAGGCCTCCACCTCGTTGAGACCGGCACCGATGGTGCGACAGCCCAGCTCTGCGGCGATCTTGCGGGTGCTGATGACACCCTCTTTGCCCGCATCCATGGTGTGATTGTTGCCGATGCTCCAGATGTCGGCGTGCATATCCTGCAGCACCTTGGTGGCCGCCGGGTTCATGCTGTGGAAGAACACGCCCCGGGAGCCGTCGTCCACGGCGTCGATGAGAGCGCCCTCCACATTGGCAACCACATGGTCGGCGCTGTGGAAAAAGTCCAGCACCGGCTTGGACAACAGGTTGTCGTCCTCCCAGCGCTTGTCCATATAGCGGTCAAAGCCGATGTCGCCGGTAAAAACGATGGAAGTCTTATTTTTGTTCATAGTTGGCGCTCCCCTCTTTTTCTTTGCCATCAGTATAGCATATTCCACGGGGCTGTGCAATCATTGGGTGGGGAAATCTGTCCGGACAGTCTCACGGCAAGCACAAACGCCTGTCAGACGAACGCTCAGCAGGGGGTTCGGGGGAGGGCGAACCATTCCTCAGCGGCTCCCCCGACCGCCCTTTTCTTTTGTACCGTCAACGGCACGTTTTCTTTTCGGCGGGACGAAAAGAAAATGTGGGGTTGGAACAGTG
>JAGAVA010000095.1 GCA_017620505.1 Clostridia bacterium | reverse complement strand
GCCACCAAAGGACACGGGCCGCTGAGGGCAGCGGCCCCTACAGGATGGTTTTTGGCCGTAATCTATGTGATTATGGTCAAAAACACCCTGACCCGCCGGCTTTTTCCGCAGAAAAAGTGGCGAAACCGCGCCGAAGCGCGGAGCCAAGTTGTCGAAAAGAACCCAGCGCAGCGGTTCTTTGACAGTCTCTTAAAAAAAGACCCCGAGGGGTCTTTTTTTATGCCATTAAAAGGCGAACGGCGATGCCTGACATGAGAAAGGCTGCCAGGTCGGCACATAGGGCGGCCTTCAGGGCGTAGCGGGTGTCCTTCAGCCCCAGATAGGCCGAGTAGACGGCAATGGTGTAAAAGCTGGTATCCGAGCTGCCCAGCATGACGGCGGCAATGCGTCCCGCCAGACTGTCCGGTCCGGCCTGTTCCATCACGTCACTTCCAATCGCCAATGCACCGCCGCCCGAAAAGGGCCGCAGCAGCGCCAGCGGCAGACAGTCGGCGGGCATGCCCAGCGGCTCCACGATGGGTGCAAGGAAATGTGCCAACAGGTCAATGGCACCGCTGGCACGCAGCATGGTGATGAGGGTGAGCATGGTCACCAGTGCAGGAAAAATACCGGCGCATACCTGCAATCCCTCCCGGATGCCGCAGGTCAGTGCATCGTAGATGTCGACTTTTTTATGTAGGCCATAGACCAGAATCATGCAAAGAATGGTCGGCACCAGAAGGGCAGTCACAGGCGGTCACCTCCCCGAAAGACCCTTGCGGCTATCACGGCGGTGGCTACCGATACGGCGCTGGACAGCCAGACGGCGGGCAGAATGTCATAGGGCTGAGCAGCGCCCAAGCCGCCCCGCACCGCAGCCACTGTGGTGGGCAAAAGCTGCAGGGAGGCTGTGTTGATGACGATCAGTAAAAAGACGCCGTGGGGTGTTGCACCCCGTCGGTCGGACAGCTCCTTCAGCCGCTTGGCAGCCTGCAGCCCCGAGGGCGTGGCGGCGGAACCCAGTCCCAGCAGATTTGCTGCCATGTTGCGGGCGATGGCATCCCGGGCGGCAGCGTCCCGGGCATAACTGCCGAACAGCAGACCAATGAGCGGCTGCAGCAGATGGGCGATTTTTGCACTGAGCCCCGAACGGGACATGACCTCCATCACGCCGTTCCAGAGGCACAGGGTGCCGGCCATTTTGAGCAGCAGCTGAACGGCCTCCTGCGCCCCCGAAAGGGTGGCCTGGGACACCTGCTCCATGCGTCCGGTCAGCAGGCCGATTACCAGAGAAAGGCAGCAAAGAACGGCCAGAACACGGGACATTAACATTTGCTAATCCCTCCTTTTCTGTGACAAAAGTAGACAAAAACTGATGAAAAACGCTGGATAGACTTGGTGCTTTCGTGGTTGACTTTTCCTGTAAAAAAGGGCAAAATAGGGACAGTCGTGAGAACATAAAGAATTATCGGAGGTACATTTTTATGAAATCTACCGGCATTGTCAGACATATCGACAACCTGGGACGCATCACTTTGCCCATCGAGCTGCGCAAGACGCTGGATATGGCTTGCGGTGATCCCCTGGAGATCTATACTGAGGGCAATTCCGTCATTCTGCGTAAGCATGAGTCCAGCTGTGTCTTCTGTGGCAGCAACAAGAAGGTCACCCTGTATAAGGACAAGTGCATTTGTGATAACTGCCGCCGGGAACTGGCGCTGTAACCCGAATCAATCAGAGAGAGGTTTTGGCCTCTCTCTTTTTTTGTCCACAAAAAAGTATGCGAAATTTGCCTGTAATAGGACTCGTTTACATTTTTGCTGTTTACTTTTTGCGCCGGGGATTGTAAAATATAGATATATATTGTCTGCTGCAAAAGGAGAATCATTCTATGAAGCACTATACCCAACCTCTGGTCAACGAAGTCAAACAGAAAAAGAAAATCGCGGCTTTTTTCCTGGGAGACTGGCGGCGGACCTGTTATTATGAAGCACGTCATCGGGAAAAGGATCTGTATCTGCTGTGGATCGAAGGCATCCACTTCGGCAAGGTCATTTGCTATCCCTGTATCATCCGTGAGATGGATCAGCTGTATGCCTTTGAAAACGGCAATATGTCCATCAATATCGAAAATAACGACAAGCTGGTGCAGCTGTGGAACGATATTGTGGATCCCGACATCCTCAAGCGGGATTTTGACTTGAAGACGCTGGAAGCCAAGGAGTTTAACGCCACCTTCCGCAAGTATCAGAAGCAGCATCTGGATGCCGAGATTTCCAAGGCCATGGAGGCCGAGATTGCCGGTATGGAGCCTGAAAAACAGGAAGAAATGCGGGAAAAGCTGGAAGAGGCTCGGGCAGAGGATCGCGCCCGCGCTGAAGAGCGTGCCCGCAAGGAGGCCGAAAAGGCTGCCAAAAAGAAGAAAAAGCAGATGGAAGAGGATATTACGCCTGAAAATCTGGAGGAGATCGAGGACGAAACCCTCAAGCAGGCGCTGCAGTCTGCCCGGGAGCAGGCAGTACAGGAAGAACAGGAACAGTAATCCGTTCGCTCTCTGTAGGGCGATAAAGGAGGCTGAAACGTGAAACAGGTCACCACACTGGTAGAGTTTTTTTCTGATAATACCATTGACAATGTGCTGGGCGCTTTTGCGTTCCGGCCGTTATCGCTGATCTTTTTGATCGATTCCGGTCCTCATGAGCCGGAGATCGAAGCTACGCTGAAGGCGATGAAGCGGCGCCTGCCCCAAACCAAGGTCAGCTTTTATAAGACCATGGATCGGGAAATGGACAGCATACGGTCAGCGTTGGAGGAACTGTGGCGGGATCATCCCGACTGCGTGTTCGATTTTACCGGCGGCACTGAGACCATGCTGCTGGGCGCTTATGCCTTTGCCTTCCGCCATGATACGCCCATGCTGCACATCAATATGGAAAGTTGCAGCCTGATCAATATCAACCGCTGCGAGGAACTGGCGCGTGAATTTGTTTTTCCCCAGCTGTCGCTGGAGGATCACCTCAATATGAACGGTGCCTTTCTTGCCGGATACGGTTATCACGCACCGTCTGAAAAGTGGGAAAACCGCATCCGTGGCTTTTGCCGGCTGGTTCTGGAGAATCAGCAAAAGTGGAAGGAGCAGTGTCTGTATCTTCAGATGACGGCTGCACGGGCAAAGGATCTGCGGGTGGAGAATTATCTGGAACTGCACACCGCCGACGGTGTGGCTGTTCGGGGAGATGTAGATTATCTGCGTCGGCTGGAGATGGCGGGTATGCTGGAAAAGGTCAGCATCCGGGAAGGGCGGATCGCTTTTCGGTTTCCTTCCCCCCAGATCCGGCAGTGTCTGTGTGACAGCGGTATGTGGCTGGAGCTGCATACCTACTTGCTGCTGAAGGAAAGCGGTCGATTCTCTGACGTGCGCCTGTCGGTACGCATCGGTTGGGGTGTTGCCGAGCAACAGACCTCCGGCACAGCCTATAACGAGATTGATATTATTGCCTGCTCGGGCATCACACCGCTGTTTGTGTCCTGCAAGAGCGGTCTGCCCAATCCCAGCAGCATGAACGAGATTCTGGTATACGCCCGAAAGTTCGGCGGCGCACGGGCCAAAGCTGCCATGGTCACTTCGGCAGAGATCTCTCACGGATTTGTGGGTCTGCGTAAGCGGGCTGCCGACCTGGGCACGGTCATCGTGGACGAGTCGGACATCAAGGAGGGCCTGGCACAGGGGATGCTGCTGTATATGCTGGACTACAAGGCCTGAACAAAAACTATCATAGAAAAAGCACCCGAAACGGGTGCTTTTTGTTATGCGTGGTGGACTTCCGGGCCGCGGAACAGCAGGCCGATGCACCACAGGGCGGACAGGCCGATGAGGCCGTAAACCAGACGGCTGCCCAGAGCGGCAGAGCTGCCGAACAGCCAGGCTACCAGGTCAAACTGGAACAAGGCCACCAGACCCCAGTTCAAACCGCCCACAATGGACAAAATCAAAGCAATTCTGCTCATAAAATAACACCTCCTGCCGGGTAGTTTGCGGTTTTCGGATAGAAATATGCAAAGAAGT
>JAGAVA010000094.1 GCA_017620505.1 Clostridia bacterium | reverse complement strand
GCACTTTCCTGTAAGGGGCGATCATGCCCTCGTTCATTTTGTTGCCCATTTTGGCAAGCACCTTGGGATTGCTGAGCAGCGCACCCACGGCGTACATTTTCAGCATGGTGGGCCACTGCTTCTGGGGGAAGTCGTACTGCCCGTGTGCCTTATAGAACTTGTGGTCGGCACACATCATGCCCTGCATCAGCCAGATCAGATCCCGGAAGACCTTCATGCCGCCGATGCCCCAGAAGGTCTGGGGTGGCTGGTACTTGTGGGTTAGCGCATAGTCCAGCTTTTGGGCCAGCAGGTCGATCTGCCGGTCGGGCTCCTGCTCGTCGGTGGCGATGCCCGCCAGGAAATTGCTGCCCACCTGTACTCTTGCCTCGATGATGGTGCGCAGATTTTCCTCCCGGCTCAGCGCACCCGACACCAGATATCCCACCGGCGCACCCATGGTCACCGTCCGGTGCCCGTTACAGAACTGCCGGTCGTCGTACATCTTGAACCGGGCACCCATGGAGTGATCCTTGATGGCAAAGGCATAGACGGTGGCTTCCGCTGTCTGAATGGTCTCCCGCAAAAAGCTGTCAAAGCCGTCGGTATAGATGCACTTGCCGGAAACGGCACAGCGGAAACAGCCCAGACAGCCGCCCTGCAGGGGATATTCCCCGATGTTGACCACCCGGGTTTTGCGGGGACATTTTGCCCGGAAACGGGCGATCATGGCCTGCAGATTGGTGTCTTCGGCGCTTGCGTCGGTGACGATGACCACGTCACCCGGCTTTTCGGAAACGTCTTCGGGCAGGGCGGTTGCCGCCACCGGCACAAAGGCCGGCTGGGGCGCGGGGAAGGGCAGATAGCTGTCCTGCTCCATGCTCCATTGGAGATATTCCAGAAAATCCCGGGCTTGCTTCTGTCCCTGTTCCTGCAGCAGATCGTCCATGTCCGCCGACAGGCCGCCGATGTATTTCAGCCCCAGATCCTGACAAAGATCCTGCACATAGCGGTGGGCGGTGATGTCGTAAAAATGCTTGGAGGTGGAAAGCTGGGCGGCGTATTTGCCATCCAGCGAAATGCCGCTCAATTTCAGCAGTTCAAAGAACCGATGCAGCTGGCTGGGGGCGATAAAGGTGTAGACTGGATAGGAAAACAGCAGCAAGTCAGCCTGCTTTACAGCGCTTGCGGCAGAAGAAAAATCCTGCTCCAGCGCCTTGATCTTCTGTCCCACGTGCAGCACTTCAAAGGTCTGGTGGGGATACTGCTGCTCCAGATACCGCACAGTCTGCAGGGTGATGCTGTACTCCCCCTTGGGATTGCCGTTGATAACCAAAATTTTCATAAGTTCCGTCCTTATTTCACGAAAAATGTCTCGGGCTTGCGGTATTCGGCGCACATCTGTGCAAACATGGGCGCCCGCTCCTTCCAGCCGTCGCTGTGGTAGCCGCGAGCTTGCATGGGGCAGATGCGGATGCAGGCACCGCACTGGACACACTTGTTGGGGTCGGTCTCCTGGGGGGTGGCCCGGGGGATGGCTCTGCCGGGGCACTGGTCGGCGCAGGCGCGGCAGTTGATGCAGTTGCGGTCGGCGGTGGGGTACATACCGGCAGGCTTGCGCTCGGGGGTCTGATAATTGGGATCACCGGGCAGCTGGATGGGGGCGGCGTTCTGCCAGTCACCGGCAAGCAGGGCGGCGCTCGCGTCGCCGAAGGCCGTCATGGCCTTGCGGTCGTCGTCGTCGGGACGTCCCTTTGCCACCTCATGGAAGATGGAGTGCTCGGCAAGGAAAGCGCCTGCGGCGATGACCTTGAAGCCCCGGGCTTCCAGCAGATCCTTCATCTGCAGAAGGGCGTTGTCATAGTGCCGGTTGCCGTAAACGGCGGCGATGATGGCAGGGG
>JAGAVA010000093.1 GCA_017620505.1 Clostridia bacterium | reverse complement strand
TTCGTTATAGAAAATCAGCAGGCAATCCTCGGTCAGAGCAAAATCCAAGGGATCGTGCAGGGTCATCAGCTGCTCCCGGGCAAAATCATAGTAGAGTACACCGGTTTCGGTTTCCTTTTGATCCATCTGCGCCAGAATCATATCCTGCAGCCGGGCAGAATAGGCATCTTCGGCCACAGAGAACAGGTCACTCAGCAGCAGACGGCCCTGAGAGGCCACATCAAAGGTCTCGGCCTGATAGGTGATCATAGGGTGGGCGCCGCCGAAGTTTTCATAGACCTGCCGCAGTACGGACAGGGTCTTGCCGTCGTTGCGGAGGATGTCAAACTGGATTTCCACTGTCCACGGAATGAACTCCAACCCCATAGACTCCATATCGGCTTTATGGCGGATAGCGTCTTCACGGCTGAGTTCATAGATAGCCTTCCAATCTTCCCACAACGTCTGATAATAGCTGTGGATCTGAGGCAGAGATTCCACATGGGGCAGGTTTGCATCCACAAGCACGTAATCAATGGTTCCGCTGCTGTCGCCGAAGGTGCCGCTATAGTTCCCGAAAATCACCTCTGGGATCTCCGGGACCACCTGCTCCCCGGGCAGGGGATCGGCAGGCATGGGCTCTTCGGGCGGTGTCACCGGTTCCTGTGCAGGAGGACTGACCGGCACATCAGAGGCAGGCGGATCGTCCGCAGGGGGTGTCTGCGCCGGCTGCTTGCCGCAGGCAAACAGTGCCAGACACAACATCAGCGCCAAAAGAATGGAAAGGATGCGTTTCATGGATAAAACCTCCTTTTTGCAAAGGTGAAGGGAAATCCCCCAGCTTCGCTGCGCTCAGCAGCCCCCTTTCCACAAGGGGGCCTCGAGAATGGCACTTGCCCAAGCCTCCCTTGTGGAAAGGGAGGTGGCACGCCAAAGGCGTGACGGAGGGATTGTTACAGCACGAAATTCTCCGAAAATGCAGGATCATCGGGCAAACCGGCCTTGTCTGCCGCCATAGCCACCGCACCGAACAGGGGCGGCTGGTTGGGAATCAGCAGGGTCACCGGCAGATGGGCTACCTGCGCCCGCAGCATTTCCAGATACAGCGAGCCTTCCCGCAGCAAACCACCGGTGAGCACAACCGTCAGGGGGGCATTGAAGTGTTTGTACATCCGGCTGACGGTCTCTGCCAGACAGGCGGCATTTTCCCGCAAAATCTGCAGGGCTACGGCGTCGCCCTCCCGGGCGGCCTCAAACACCAGAGGTGCACAGGCAGCCAGCGTCACGTCGCCCCGATACAGGGCGGGGATGGCAGCCGACATGGACATATGTAAGTGGTCTTCGTACATTTTGGTCAGTACGGTGGCGGGCAGGCCTGCATCGTAACCGGCCATGGCGGCATGGAAACCATCCCGACCCAGATGCCAGCCCGAGCCGCCCTTGTCCACCTGATAGCCCCAGCCGCCAAAGCGGGGCAGGGTTTCGCCCATACGGAGGAAGCCCACCGTGCCGGTGCCGGCGATGAGCACGCCGCCGTCCTTTCGACCCAAACCGGCCGAAAGGGCGATGAGGGCATCGGAAGAAACGCTGACGCTTTTGGCACCGGGCAGCAGACGGCGGAGTATATCCTCCAGAATCTGCCGGTTGCCGCCCTCTCCGCCGGCAGCGCCCACATGGATGGCTGCCAGTTCGCAGGACAGTCCGCCAAAGTCGGACAGCACCTCGGAAAGTCCCTGACGGAAGCTCTCTTCCAGCGCATCAAAACCGTCTGCGTTGGGATTGTGACCGGGAACGGTGCACTTGCGCAGCACCTTGCCGGTCTGGTCGCACAGGACCACGCGGCAGCTGGTGCCGCCGCTGTCAATGCCTATCAGTTTCATAGACTGTCTTAACCCTCCAAAAGTTCCAGCGCAGCGGCAACGTCGTTGCCCGACTGCTCCAGAGCCGCCTTGGCCTCTTCCTCGGTGCATTCGTGCAGCTGACGGATGATGCGGATGGCCCGGTTGACCAGCTTGATGTTGGTGGGGCGCACGTTGATCATCAGATTTTCACGCACCTTGCCGGTCTGGATCATGGCGCAGGTGGACAGCATATTCAGAATGAGCTTCTGGGCGGTGCCGGCCTTCATACGGGTGGAGCCGGTGACCACTTCGGGGCCGGACAGCACTACGATGGGCATATCACAGGCGCGGGTGATGGGGGTGTCGGGATTGCAGGTGATGCCTGCGGTGGCGCAGCCTTTTTCCTTGGCATATTCCAGCGTGCCCAGCACGAAAGCGGCGCCGCCGGCAGCGGAAAGACCCACCACCACGTCCTGGGGCTGCAGGTTGAGGCCCTCCATGGCAGCAATGCCGGCCTCCCGGCTGTCCTCGGCACCCTCAATGGCATTGCGCAGAGCATGATCGCCGCCGGCGATGACACCGATGACCAGATCGGAGCTGACACCGTAGGTGGGAGGACACTCGGAAGCGTCCAGCACGCCCAGACGGCCGGAGGTACCGCAGCCGGTGTAAATCAGGCGGCCGCCCTCCTTCATGCCGGAAACGATGCGATCCACCACGGGGGCGATCTGGGGCAGGGCAGCCTGAACGGCATCCACTACCACGTGGTCTTCGGCGTTGATGCACTGGAGCTGTTCCAGCGTGGACATTTTATCAATGTGCATGGAGCGGGGGTTGCGGCCTTCGGTAAACAGTTTTCCGTATTCCATATCTTTTCTCTCCTGTAAGGCGTGTTATTTAATCTTCGTCGCCGATAAATTCCTGAATCAGGGCGTTTTCAGGTACATATTTCTCCGAAATGGGGTCGATCTGCCGCAGGAAGGGCATCAGCTCGGAAACACCCAGATCTTCCAGGAAGGTGGCATCCACTCTGCCCAGATGATAAATGATCTCATTGCGGTAGACTGCCAGCTCATAGGGGATAAAGGTGTCGAACTGGATGGCGGCGTTGTTCTTGTTGGGGTCGATATACAGCCGCTCGCCCCGGGAAACCGAGCGCAGCTTGGTCACTGTGGCTGCATAGTCCTGACCCCGGTGACGGAAGTCCCGCAGCAGGCGGCGTGCCAGACGGATGCGGGAGGGGTGGAGCACAAAGCCGTTGTCGTCCTGCACCCGGGTGCGGACGCTGATATAAATGCCGGTGGCAAGGTCGGTCTCCTGTCCCAGAACCTGGGGATTGAGGGCGTGGATGCCTTCCATGACGATGATCTCACCGGGCTTGCGGTGGACGGGGATGGTCTTGTCGCCCCGGCGCTGACCGGCAAAGTCAAAGGTGGGCATTTCTACAGGCTTACATTCGGCCATCATCTCCAGATGCTGGCGCAGCAGGGGCATATCAATGAGGTCGGGGGATTCAAAGTCGATCTGTCCCTCTTCATCCTTGGGCATCCAGCCGTCGGCGCGACGGTAGTAATAATTGTCCATGGACAGGGTGTGGCTGGGATGACCGTGGTCACAGAGATACTGGGTGATACGGCCGGCGGTGGTGGTTTTTCCGCTGCCCGAAGGGCCGGACAGCAGCACCAGAGGCTTGCCCTGCTCAGCGGCCTCCAGGATTTGGAGGGCGGCAGCCTCTACTTTTGCATCGTAGCGCTCCTGGCTCCAGCGGATAAACTCGGCAGGATCCCGGGAGGCCTCGTTCATGTCAGAAATCTTAAAATAGTCCATAGAAGCTCCTTTCGAAAAGGGGGTGAGTGTGTGCCTGATTACTTCTTATCAATGAGGTGGACATCCAGCTGGCTGTAAGGAATGACGATGCCTTCCTTGTCCAGGGTGGTCTTGATGTTTTCCAGCAGCCAGGAGCGCAGCTCCCAGTAGTCGCCGGACTTGCACCAGACGCGCACCATGAT
>JAGAVA010000092.1 GCA_017620505.1 Clostridia bacterium | reverse complement strand
AGCACGCTGGTCAACCTGGCCTGCCGGTTCTTTGAGCCCACCGCCGGTCAGATTCTCATCGACGGTGTGGATTACCGGGAGCGGAGCCAGCTGTGGCTGCACTCCAACATTGGTTATGTGCTGCAGAATCCCCACCTGTTCTCGGGCACGGTAAAGGAAAACATCCGCTACGGACGGCTGGATGCTACCGACGAGGAGATCGAGGCCGCCGCCAAGGCCGTTTCTGCCGATACGGTGGTGAGCAAGCTGGAAAAGGGCTGGGACAGCGACGTTGGCGAGGGCGGCGACCGCCTGTCCACCGGCGAAAAGCAGCTGATTTCCTTTGCCCGGGCTGTGCTGGCCGATCCCCGGATCTTCGTGCTGGACGAGGCCACCTCCTCCATCGACACCCAGACCGAGCAGCTGATCCAGAACGCCATCGACCATCTGCTGCAGGACCGCACCTCCTTCCTCATCGCCCACCGCCTGTCCACCATCCGCAAGGCCGACCTGATTTTGGTGGTCAAGGACGGCAAGATCGTGGAGCAGGGTAAGCACGAGGAGCTGCTGCGGAGAAAGGGTTATTACCACGACCTGTACTCCAAGCAGTTTGCCGAGGAATCCCAGGCAAAGATTTTGCATTAAAACAAGAACTGGCATGAACCATCGTTCATGCCAGTTTTTCTATCACTTCTTCGATTGTCAATCCGGTGGTGTCCACCTTTTGGGTGTTCAGCGACTCAAACAGAGGAAGATAGGAAAGGCTGCGCCCGATCACATCTGGCTGACGCAGGCCAGCCTCAATATCCTTTTGCAGGCGCTGGGTCAGAGCTTCGGACGAGCTAATCAGCGAAATTCTGTGCACCTGTACCGCCCTCAGCGGTAGGCGAGACAAAATTTCGTCCACGATGGCCTGTTGGTGCATCACCCAGCAGCACACCACATTGTCAAAAACGCTGCACTGCAGAAAATTGCCCAGCACATGGCAGATGTTATCCATTGCCATGGCCTTTGTCTCATCAGTGACGTAAAAGGGCTTCATATCCCAGCACCAATCCCCGTCCAGAAAGGCGCAGTTGGGCAAGCGCTGCTGCAGCGCCCGGCAAACCGCCGTCTTGCCCACCCCCATGGGCCCACCGATGAGATATAGATGCTTCATGCTACGCCTCCAAACCATCGAACTTTCGTTCTATTTTATCGTCTTTTCTGCAAAATGTCAATGAAAAAAACAGCCTTTCGGCTGCTTTTCTATGATTTCCTCGGATCTTCTTCCAAACGGAAGAGGGTGTACAGCGCCAGTCCGATGACCAATGCCAGCAAGAGAATTTCCAACCATTTACCGCCGATCACATTGATCAGCGCAATGATCTGCCGCTCCTTTTTATGAGACTGGTTCATGCGGTCCGAATACAGGATATCGCCGCACAGGCAGGCACCGAAGGAACCGCCTGCACAAAGAAAACAGCCGCCATAGATCAAACCGAATATCCAACTGCCGCCCCGGCCCAAAAGGTTTCCGCCGGCGCGCCTGCACGCGCGGCACAGCAGCCAAAGTACCAGTCCACAGGCGATGACAATGGTCAGATAGGCAAAATGCCACAGCGTCACCGTGCTCCACGCCTGGGGCGCTTTTCGCCAATCCTTAAGACGCCTTGCCCAATCTGTACGCAGGCACAGTATGCTCACCAGCGGCACCAGCAGCAGCAATCGGTGGCCCACAACGGTGATCCGCCGGGCCGCGCCGGGAGATACCGCTTCCAGCGATTCCTCCAGGATGCGCTGCTGATACCACAGCACCACCAGCGCCACAGCCGCACAGAGCAGCACCAGCAGCTCCTCCGTTTGCAAATACCGCAGGATTTTCCGGGATGCGTAGCCGCTGGCCTCCGCTGCCACCAACCCCAGCAGCGGCAGAGACACCATGCAGGCACCCAATATCATCAACCGCATCTCAGCGCGACGATACAGCCGCAGCCAATGCTTCTCCCGGGCTGCGGGCTGTGCTGTCTCCTTGCTCTGCCGTCCGCCGGACAACAGATCATCCACCGTCACACCGTAAAACTCCGCCAGATCGGGCAGAACGGTCACATCCGGAAGTCCGCCGCCGCTCTCCCATTTGGAGACGGTTTTGTTGGACACGCACAGGGCCTCGGCCACCTGGGCCTGGGTCATGCCTTTTGCTTTTCGCAAGGCCGCCAGAAAAGCTCCCGTCTGGTTGGGGTCGATTTTCTCAGCCATCTTCACCGCTCCTTTCTGGCTTTATTCTATCATTCATAGACCGAAATTGCCACCCAAAAACCATGGAAATCAGTCTACGCTAAGGAGAATCATGAAAAAAGCGGCCTTTTGGCCGCTTTCCACTTAAAATTCCTGATAAGGATTCCGCTTGTCATAGGCCCAGGCGGCCTTGCCGTAATAGAACAGCATGACCACATAAGCGCCGATGGCCACGATATACAGCCAGCCGGTGAGCAGGCTTGCGATCAGGCGGATGACCACCCACGCGGTAAAGCATTTGTAGATCTTGTCGGCGTAGAGGTTTTTCCGGGCGATATACTGCAGTTCCCGCACGCCCAGCACGCAGAAATACATGATGAAAAAGCTGCCCAGATCGGTGATATAGTACAGCACCTGGCTGACCAGGGTGGGCAGGTTCAGGGTGAACAGCCCCATGCTCTGCACAAAGTTCAGCAGACCCATGGCCACGTTATAGGCGCACAGAATCTTGGAAAACTTGCCCGCATAATGCCAGAACTGGGTCTGGGGCAGGCTCTCCGAGCCGCTCATCAGCAGCCAGTAGCCCAGAGCGGTGGCCAGATACATCAACAGGGTGAACACGGCAGACACCATCCGGGCAGTGGGGACAAAGTTCATCAGCAGGATCTGCACCGGCACAGCCAGAATGCTCACCAGACCAGCCATGGCCAGCAGAATACCGAAAAAGACTTTTTTCATGATTCTTCCTCCTTTGGGAAACGGGAACGATAGGCGATTTAGAAAAAAGACACCGCAGAAATCTGCGGTGTCTTAAAAACGATCATTTAGCGATACATTTTTTTCTTAGCACGGGCGGCTTCGCTCTTCTTGCGACGCTTGACGCTGGGGCTCTCGTAGCACTCACGCTTACGGAGTTCGGAAAGCACACCGGACTTAGCGCAGGAACGCTTAAAGCGGCGCAGAGCATTGTCCAAAGACTCATCCGGCTTCACGCGGATCTCAGACATTTCTATTTCCCTCCCTCCATGAACAAAACAAAATGATGACACGCATCACATACTTATTATATGCATGCGACCCTTGTTTGTCAAGCTTTTTATACGGGTTTCACCACAAAATTCACAATTTTCTTTTTAATGACAATGGCCTTGACCACCTTCATGCCGGCCATTGCGGCCTGCACCTTGCTGTCAGCCAGCGCCTGCTCCTCGATGGCCTTTTCGTCAGCATCGGCGGAGATGGTGATGACAGAGCGCACCTTGCCGTTGATCTGGACAGCGATGTCGATCTCGGCATCCTTGCACTTTTCTTCGTCATAAGTGGGCCAGGGCTCGTAAGCGATGGTGTCCTCGTGACCCAGAATCTGCCAGATCTCCTCGCCCACATGGGGAGTGATGCAGGACATCATCTTGATGAAGCCCTCGGCATATGTTCTGGGGCAGGTGCCGTTCTTATAGACCTCGTTGACGAAGACCATCATCTGGGCAATGGCGGTGTTGAAGCCCAGGGTCTCGAAGTCATTGGTGACCTTCTTGACGGTCTGGTGATAGATCTTGGTCAGCTTGCCGTCGTCGGTTTCGGTGATGTT
>JAGAVA010000091.1 GCA_017620505.1 Clostridia bacterium | reverse complement strand
TTCAATTCTTTTGCCGCATCCTCTGCCGCCCAGTTGGCACGGCACCGGTCACGCCACTTGCTCTTATAGTAATAGAGCAGCTGCAGGGTGGAGCACATGATCCAGCCGGCAGGATAACCCAGACCCACAAACCATTCAGTATTGATGAACTGGGTGCCGATGGCCAGATACAGCTGGCGGAACAACACGAAGGAGAACAGCATGATGACCATAGGTGCCTTGGCATCGCCTGCGCCGCGGAGGGCACCGGCATAGATCTGGTTGAAGCAGATGATCAGATAGAAGGGCGAGATCAGACGGATGAACATCACGCCATATTCCACCACGCCGGGATCGTCGTTGAAAATCTTGATCAGTGGTGCGCAGAAGATAACCACCAGACCAATCAGACAGCCGGTGACAATAATCGACAGCGTCACCGCCGTACGGATGCCCTTCTCGGTGCGTTCCAGATCCCGGTGACCGATGTTCTGTCCCACAAAGGTGGTGGAGGCCATGGAGATGGACTGCATGGGCAGCAGGATAAACTGGTCGATGCGGTGATAACAGCTCCAGCCCGCCACGCAGTTGGTGCCGAAGGAGTTGATATAGCCCTGCACAAACACGTTGGAGAAGGAGGTCAGCGCCTGCTGCAGACCGGCAGGCAGACCCACCCGGATAATGCTGCGCACCATCTCGGGATAGATCCGCAGCTTTTTCGGCTGGAAGCGGTGCACATCGTGGGTGCGGTACAACGTGAAGTAAATGAGCGCCGCCGAAGAGAACTGGGCGATTACAGTAGCGTAGGCCACGCCCTCCACTCCCATGCGGAATCCCAGCACGAACACCAAATCCAGTACAATGTTCACACAGGAGCTGAACACCAGAAAATACAGCGGCCGACGGCTGTCGCCCACGGCACGCAGGATACCCGAGCCCATGTTATACAGCATCAGACCGGAGATACCACCGAAATAGATCTGCAAGTAGGCCTTGGCTTCCACGAACACATCCTGCGGGGTTTTCATCAGGGTCAGCATGATGGGTGCCAGAACGATGCCCACCACCGTGCCCACCAGACCGATGATCAGTGTCAGGGAGATGGTGGTATGCACAGCCTTGTGAACACCCTCCGGGTCTTTGGCGCCAAAACGCTGGGAGATGATGACACCAGCGCCCACCGACACGCCGGAGAAAAAGCCTACCAGCATATTGATGATAGATGTGGTAGAACCCACCGCCGCCAGCGCCTGTTTGCTGACGAACTGTCCCACCACGATGGAGTCCACCGTGTTATACAGCTGCTGGAACAGGTTTCCGATCATCAGCGGCAGTGCAAAGGCCAGAAGGTGCTTCCATATGGTACCCTGAGTCATATCCCGGGTCTTTTTGCGCGGCGCAGCCATCAAAACCCACCTCTTTCACTTAAATCATTGATATGACAACTATTTTACTCCTTTTCTTCCTATCTTGCAACCCTTTCTCTTGGAGTCCGTTTTATAGTGCAGCATATAAAGTATTCTGTCCTCAGAAAGATACAAGGAGGACCTGATATGAATACGAAATTGATGCGATTTTCCAATCATCTGGAGCTGTACGGCGTCCTGCTTTTACTGTTTTCTGCTTTGCGATCCGACGGTGGCCTGCACTTTTGGCTGCCCATCGCCCTGACGGGGATCGTTTTATGTCTGGCCGGACTGGGGCTTTCCTGGCTGTGCTCAGAATCCGGATTAGCTTTTCGCCGCCGCAATTCCGGCATACAGCAGCCGCCTCCCGCCGTCTCCGAGGAAATGGTGATCCCCTTCCCTAAAGCGGGATGATAAAAAACTGCCGCAGACACATGGTCTGCGGCAGTTGCCGTTTTATCGTTTAATCATCGCCTGACCGCAGCCAGGAGGGCTTGATGCGCCCCACCGCGCCGCACACCAATCCCAGAGAGATCAGCGTGGTCATTACCGAGGTGCCGCCATAGCTCACCAGCGGCAGCGTCAGACCGATCACCGGGAAGATGCCCAGATTCATGCCCACGTTGATGCCGATCTGCCACATGAACATACTGCCCACGCCGGCACACAGCAGGGAACTGAAATAATCGGTTGCCCTCCAACCGTCGTAATAGATGCGGAACACCAGCAGTGCCAGCAGTACCAGCAGCACCAGCGCGCCCAAAAAGCCCAGTTCTTCGGCGCACACCGAGAAAATGGAGTCGGTATGGCTCTCAGGTACCCATCCCGACTGACTGCGTGTGCCCTGCAGATAGCCTTCACCCAGCAGCTGACCGTTGCTGATGGCGATCATGGTGTGTTTGGCGTGATAAGCTTTGGCTTCTGACAGTGTGGGGTCAAAGACCACCAGAATGCGCAGCCGCTGACCGTCGTCCATCATCTTCCACAGGATGGGCATACAGCCGCCGGCACAGGCCACAGCCGCCCCCATCCACCACCAGGACACGCCGCTGGCCAGCAGCATAGCCAGAAAAATCAGCGGATACATCAGGGTAACGCCCAGGTCGGTGGAAATGGCAAAGACGGCAGCCATGGTCACGCCCATGTGCAGCACCAACTGCACCAGCGACCAGAAGTTGTTGATCTTTTCCCGCAGCAGCTTCATGTGGCAAGCCATGGTATAAATAAAGATGATTTTCCCGATCTCTCCCGGCTGAATGTTCAGACCACCGGGCAGTTCAATCCAGCTTTTGTTGCCGCCCACCGACTTTCCCACGAAATGCAGCGACAGCTGGAAGAGCACGTTGAACACCGCCATGGGCAACCAGAGCCATGGGAACCGCTCAAAATCAATGAGAGACAGGATGACCATGCCCACGAAACCCAGAGCAATGCCGATGCATTGCACCATCATCACCCGGTCAGGGTTGACCTTGTGGGTCTGGGACTGACTGCCGCTCCAGATGAGCACCAGTCCAAACAGGCAGATGACCAGCGCCAGCACCATCAGCACCAGATCGGTGCGTTCCAAATATTCCTTGATCCCTCGCTGTATCCGCTTGAACACAGGCCACCCTCCTTTCGGTCGTTCTTTCTGTATTTTACCATTCCGCCGGGGGATATGCAACCGACGGTTGTCGAAATTAAAAAAAGTTTAGAAACGGCTTTCAAAAACAGACCGGCTGTGCTATACTTTTCTTAGTAATGTGGGGAGGTTTGCGCCTTGGAAGAACAGATCTATATCACCCATAATGTGCAGGAGACTGAAGCGCTGGCAAAAGATCTTGCGCCCATGCTGAAAAACGCCCCTGCGGTAGCTTTATACGGCGGACTGGGCATGGGCAAGACAGCCTTTACCCGTGGTCTGACCGGTGCGCTGGGCTGTACCGTGCCCGCCAGCTCCCCTACTTACACCATCGTCAATGAATACCCCGGCCCCCGGAAGGTCTGCCATTTCGATATGTACCGGCTGGGCGACGCTGATGCCCTCTACGACATTGGCTGGGAGGATTATCTGGAGTCGGGCGCTTTATGCATCACCGAATGGAGCGAAAACGTCCCCGGTGTTTTCCCCGCAGGCACGGTGGAGATCCATTTCCGCCGGATCGACGATGAGACCCGAGAGATCAAGGTGAAATTATGCTGATACTCGCACTGGATACTTCCGGAAAGATGGCATCCTGCGCGCTGCTGCAGGATGGCGTGGTGCTGGATCTGCTCCAGCAGGATTCCCAGATGGATCACAGCCGTCTGATGCTGCCGCTCTGTGAACAGCTGCTGCAAAAGCACGGCCTGACCTTTGCTGATGTGGATGTTTATGCCGCCGTGGTAGGCCCCGGCTCCTTTACCGGCGTGCGCATCGGCACGGCTGCCGTCAAGGGCTTTGCCTGGGCACAAGACAAGCCCTGCGCCGGCGTGTCCTCCCTGCAGGCCATGGCCTGTGACTGCACCGAGGACGGCGTGCTGTGCTGCTCGCTGAAGGCCCGCCCCGGCGAAAGCTTTTATGCCTTTTTCCAGCGAGAAGAGGGCTTCCTCATCCGACTCACCAAGGATAAGGTGGGCAAGGACGAGGAGATGGAGGCCGCTGCCGCCACCTTTGGCGCCACCGTCTTCCTGCGAGACTGCCAAAACGCCTCCGGCGCGGCAAAGGCCGCCTGGATGCAGGCAAAGTCCGGAACACTTCAAAACTGTCATGAAATTTTGCCCGCCTATCTGCGGCTTTCCCAGGCGGAGCGTTTGAGAAAGGAAAGGATGGAACAACAATGAAACTTGCAATGGGCGCCGATCACGGCGGATATTCTCTGAAGGAGATCCTGAAAAAGTATCTGGTGGAGGCCGGTCACGAAGTGCTGGACCTGGGCACCCACGACACCTCTTCCTGCAACTATCCCGACTACGCCGCAAAGGTGGCTTACGCCGTGGCCGACAAGGACGCCGACCTGGGTATTCTGGTCTGCGGCACCGGCATCGGCATGAGCATCGCTGCCAACAAAGTCAAGGGCATCCGTGCCGCCGCCGTGTCCGACTGCTTCACCGCACAGGCCACCCGCGAGCACAATGATTCCAACATCATCTGCCTGGGCGAGCGTATCGTTGGCCCCGGTCTGGCCATGCGTATCGTGGACACCTGGCTGGAGGCATCCTTCCAGGGCGGCCGTCATCAGGTTCGCGTGGATATGATCTCCGAGCTGGAGAACTGACAGGAGGGTACTTATGGGCAAACTGCACGTGGTGGACCACCCCCTGGTGGCCCATAAAATGACCATCATCCGCAACAAACACACCAGCGTCAAGGATTTCCGGGAACTGGTCTCCGAGATCGGCATGCTGATCACCTACGAAGCCACCCGGGATCTTCGCCTGACCACCAAGGTTATCGAGACTCCTCTGTGCAAGACCGAGCAGCCCACGCTGGCGGGCAAGAAGATCGCTGTCTGCCCCATCCTCCGTGCTGGCCTGGGTCTGGTGGACGGCGTTCTGCGCATGGTGCCCTCTGCCCGCGTAGCGCACATCGGTATGTACCGCGACGAGGAGACATTGGAGCCCCATACCTATTTCTGCAAGACCCCCAAGGATATTGCCGACCGGGATATTATTATTGTTGATCCCATGCTGGCAACCGGTGGTTCTGCTGCTGCCGCCATCGACGAGATGAAAAAACGTGGCTGCAAGAACATCAAGCTGCTGGTTCTGGTTGCTGCCCCCGAGGGCGTCAAGCGCATTCAGGAAAGTCACCCTGACGTGGATATCTACGCCGGTGCGCTGGACGAATGTCTCAACGAGCACGGCTACATCGTTCCCGGTCTGGGCGATGCAGGCGACCGTATTTTCGGCACAAAATAACATCAAACACCCGATATCCGCCCAAATCGGGCGGATATTTTGCAAAAGGAGACCTTTTTATGCTCAAACTCATCAAAAACATCCGTATTTTCCGTGATGGTTCCTGGAAGCCCTCCCAGCTGCTCATCGCCGACAAGCGCATTGCCGCCGTTGGCGACAAGATTGACTGCGCATTTGACGGACTGGAGGTCATCGACGGCAAAGGTATGCGCGCCATCCCCGGCTACATCGACCAGCACGTGCACATCACCGGCGGCGGCGGTGAAGGCGGCTTTTCCAATCAGGTGCCCCCGCTGAAGTTCAGCGCCCCCGTCAAAGCCGGCATCACCACCATTGTGGGCCTGCTGGGCACCGACGGCACCACCCGTTCGGTGGAAAGCCTGGTTGCCAAGGCAAAGGCCTTCCGGGAGCAGGGTCTGACCTGCTACTGTCTCACCGGCGCTTACCAGTACCCCTCTCCCAATGTCACCGGCTCTGTCCGCCGGGATATCGTCATGCTGGAGGAGTGCATTGGCGTAAAGATCGCCATCTGTGACCACCGCTCTGCCACCATCACCCGTGACGAGCTGATCCGACTGGCTTCCGATGCCCATCAGGCAGGTGTTCTGTCGGGCAAACCGGGCATCGTCCACCTGCACACCGGCTCGGGCAAGGATCAGCTGAACATCATCTTCGAGGCACTGGAGCACTCCGAAGTTCCCATCGCCACCTTCCGCCCCACCCACGTGGCCGGAAAGATCGATCAGGCCATAAAGTTTGCCAACATGGGCGGCTTCATTGACATCACCTGTGACCCTGACAATATGGCAAAGCGCTGCGCCCTCATCCACCGTGCCATGATCGAATGTCCCGAGGGTTCTGTCACCCTGTCCACCGACGGCAACGGCTCGCTGCCCGTCTGGAACGAGAAAAAGGAGATGATCGGCATCGGTGCCGGTAAGGTCATTTCCCTCCACAACACCATCAAGGGTCTGGTGGAGTACGAACAGCTGCCTCTGGAGGACGCCATCACCATTGCCACCAAGAACCCCGCCAAGGCATTAGGGTTGGAGGGCAAAAAAGGCACTTTGACTCCCGGCGCAGACGCCGATATTCTGCTGCTGGATGAGAACCTGAACATCGACACCACCATCGCACTGGGCCGTGTGCTGCTGCAGGATGGTAAAATGCAGGTATTCTGCAACTTTGAGGACTGCTGATATGTGGAAACAGTGTGAAGCCCTGCAGGCCGATATCGTTTCTTTCCGTCGGGCGCTCCATCAGATCCCCGAACTGGGACACGACCTGCCCCGCACTCAGGCCTATCTCCGGCAGCAGCTGGACAGCATGGGTGTCTCCTATACCCTCTCTCCGGTGGATTCCTCCCTGTGGGGCGAGATCGAGGGCGGCAAGCCCGGCAAAACCGTGCTGCTGCGTGCCGACACCGATGCCCTGCCCATTCAGGAGCAGACCGGACTTTCCTGTTCCTCCCAGATCCACGGCATGATGCACGCCTGTGGTCACGATGCCCACGCCGCCATGCTGCTGGGTGCGCTGCAGGTGCTGCAGACGAACCGGGAGCACCTTTCCGGCAAAGTGCGTTTTGTGTTTCAGGCCGCCGAAGAGTGCGTTTCGGGCGCACAAAAGGTGGTGGAACAGGGCGTTTGTAACGGCGTGGATGCCGTTTTCGGCTGTCATATCGGCAATCTCATCGACCCCACGATTCCCTCCGGTACCTTTACCGTCTGCCCCGGCAATGTGATGGCCTCGGCCGATTGCTTCTTCCTCACCGTTCAGGGCAAAGGCTGTCACGGCTCCACCCCTGAAAAGGGCATCGACCCGGTGACCATCGCTTCCCACATCGTCATCAACCTGCAGGAGGTACTGGCACGGGAGCTTCCCGCCGCACAGGCCGTTTCGCTGACGGTAGGCCGTATTCAGGGCGGTCAGATCTACAACATCATTCCAGAGCAGGTGGAGATCGACGGCACCCTTCGCGCCCATGATCCCGCCACCCGGGAATATGTGCTGCAGCGCATCGAGGAGATCGCCAAAGCCACCGCCGCCCTCTTCCGTGGCGACTGCGCCGTGCGCATCCGTCGGGCCACCGATGCTGTCATCAACCCGCCCCAGCTGACCGCGCTGGCACAGCAGGCCATCGCTAAGGTTGCGGGCGAGGGCTTTTTGCAGACATCCATGACTCCCAGCATGGGAAGTGAGGACTTTTCCTGCTACCAGAAGGAGGTCCCCGGTGTGTTTTACTTCCTCAGCTCTGCCGCCGACGAGCGCACCCGCATCCCCCACCACAATCCCCGCTTCGACATCGACGAGTCGGTGCTGTGGAAGGGCAGCGCCGCCCTTGTTGCACTGGCAGAGGACTTTTTGAAGGCATAATTCCGCAATTCAACCGGCAGTTGGGTGATTTTCCTCCGTTTGGTTGGGAAAAACCAACTGCCGGTCGCTGTTTCAGCACCTTTTTTGATGGTACATTGAGACCATCAAAAGAAAGGAGCGATCTTTTATGAACGAAACATTAGGAAAGCGCATCGCGCAATATCGAAAAGAACAGGGTCTGACCCAGGAGAATCTGGCAGAACGGTTGGGCATTTCCTCCCAGGCGGTGAGCAAATGGGAGACCGATCAGACCTGTCCGGACATTCTGCTGCTGCCCCAGCTTTCCAAGCTACTGGGCGTCAGTGTGGATACCCTGCTTACTGGGGAGTGCTCTCCCACGGTGCAGCTGATCCCCGAGGGAAATCGAAAGCCGTTGGAGCAGCTGGTGATGCATATCATTATGAATGACGCAAGCGGTGACAAGATGCGGGTCAATCTCCCTATGGTTCTGGTGCGGGCTGCATTGGAAATCGGTCTGTCTTTACCCCAGATCACAGGCCGAGGTCTGGAAAATATAGATTTGGAAAAGGTTCTGCAAATGGCAGAAATGGGTCTATCCGGTACACTGGTGGAAATGGATGAAGCCAACGGCGGTCATATTGAAGTGGTGGTGGACTGATGCGTGTCCACATCCATGAAAAGAATGGCGCTACTCTCCGCATTCCGATCCCTGTTCGTCTGTTTTTCAATCAGCTGACAGCGCCCCTTGTATGGTTGTTTCTAAAGCCACACTTGAGAAAGTACGGTGTCACCCTAACGCTTTCCCAACTTTACTATCTGCTGCGAGCCTTGCCCAAAGCCAAGCACGGTCTGAACGGTATGCCGCTGGCAGACATTTCTGAGAAAGACGGCGATCATGTCACCGTCTGGCTCTGATCCAACCTTCCGTTGAGGGATTCTCCCCGCTTTGGTTGGGAAATCTCAACGGATGTTCCCTGTTTTCTCTGCTTCTTCCATGCTACGATCGTGCCAACACAAGCAAAGGAGCACGATTTATGAAAGCAAATGACCGCATCCCCTTTTCTCAACGTCTGACCCAGGAAAAACAGCGCTGCTTCCGGCAATCCTTATCCGTCTTCTGGTTTCTGTTTGAACGAGGTGGTGGCTTGCGTTTTTGACCCCTTGACGGAGCAGGCAAAACCCGTTACACTGGAGGTATCTACTCCAAAGGAGGTCTTTCTGATGACCGATCACAATCACGACGAGCTGCTGGAGCAGCTGGCCGAAGAATATGAACCCGAGCTGCTGACCCTGGAGACCCAGGACGGCGGCGAGCTGACCCTGGAGATCCTGTCTGAGCTGAGCTACGGCGGCGCAGAGTATCTGGTAGCTGCCGAATACACCGAGGAGGAGCAGGAAAGCACCGCCCTATACTTCTTCGAGACCCAGGAAGAGGGCCTCTATCCCGTGGAGGACGAGGAGCTGTTGGACACCCTGCTGGAGATCTTCTCCATTCTCAACGAAGACGAGGAGGACTGACCATGGAACCCAACGAACTGCTGGAAGAAGAAAATCCCGTCTTTACCCTGACCGATGAAGAAGGCCAGGAGCTGTCCTTCCTGCTGGACGCTACCCTGGAGTTTGAAAACAAGCTGTACGCCGTTTTGTATCCTTACGACCCCGAAAACCAGGAGGTCATCGACGACAAAGTGTTTTTTGTTCTGGACGATGACGACACCATGACGGCCATCAACACCGAAGAGATCCTGGCTCAGCTGGATCAGCTGTACGAAGAGCTGGAAGCTCAGGAATAGTACAAATCCCCGACAGACGAGCTGTCGGGGATCTTTTTAATAATCGGTATGCTCTTTTCGATACTGTCGGATCCAGGCGAAGGCCTTGTCCTCCCCCTTCTCTGCCAGCATGACCAGCAGTTTTTCCAGAAAGGCGTTGGTTTCCTCGTGCATGAGATGCCGCCCCTTGCCCCACTGGTAATATTCCAGCGGCTTGCGATCGTTATATTTGTCCCCCTGATAGGTCTTGCAGGCCGCCACCCGGTCACAGAACATCTCGATCACATATTTCAGCGGCATTTTGACCGGTTCCACCATGTGACTGGCGTTGCTGTAGTCGGTCCAGTACTCATAATGATGCTTGTTGCGTCCCTTGTGGTGCAGCCAGGACTGGGAATAGCCCTTGACGATACGCTCCCGGTCATTGGGACTGCGGTCGCCCTGGTAGTATTTGGAGGATGTCCAAAATTCCGTGGGGCTGTATTTGGACAAATCATGTCCCAGGCCCTGCCAGCCGATGCCCGCCTTGAAGCAATGACGGATGACCCTATGGCGATGGGCGGTAATGGTGCAAAAATGTTTCCAGGGCTGCATAATCGGGCGCTCCTTTTTGGAATGATAGGCTTATTTTACTGCGGATAGCGCAAAAAATCAAGGCGCATCCTGCAGGATGCGCCTTTGCTTTTACTGATCATTAAACCGCCTTCAGGCCGTAAGCCCTATTCGTCCAGTTTGCCGCCACAATAGGGGCAATAACCGTTCGCAGAGTATCGCAGCCCTTTGCCGCAGTGAGGGCATTTCCAGAAAAGCCAGATCAAAAGCCCCGTCACACCCAATATCAACAAGGTCAGCACCCGGAAAGCCGAAATATGGGTAAACACATACAGCAGCGCGCAGATAAGGGAACTGATGCCCAACCATCGAAACAGTTTTCGAAGCTGTTTTATGCTCATAACAACCCACGCTCCCCTTGTGTTACTTTTAGCATGATAAGAATAAAGAAGATGCCTCCCACGATGGATGCCCCGCCCACAATTCGGATCCAGATGATTGCGTCTGAGGTAGGTTCCGCATCCCGATACATCCACCGACGCCCAAGATGCTCCAGCTTCCACACGATCTCCGGCTTGAGCAAGCAAAATACACCATAAGCCATAATAAGCAGACCAAACAAACTCACCAGCACTGCACTTCCCGTTTCACTTACCGACAAATACAACCTCATGCCGTTTTCTCCTTCACACAGGGCAGTGCGATCTCCGCCAGAAACTTGCCATCCTCGGTCTGCGTCTCGAACAGGCCGCCCATGTCCTGAATGATCTTACGGCAGGTTTGCAGACCGATCTTGGTGCTTTCCACCGGATTGGGTCGGTCGGGCACGCCGTTGACCAGATCGATCATCAGCTGCTCATTTTCCCGCCGCACCATCACCGTGACCTTTTTGCTGCGGTCGGCGTGCTTTTCGATGTTGCCGAACAGATTATCCAGCGCCCGCTGGAGATAGTGCACGTCCACCGCCACGGTACATTCGGTTTCCAGGGGGATGGTCTGTACGGTAAAGCCGTTTTCCTGCAGGCGAATGACCTTTTCGCCCAGCAGCTGTTCCATAAGAATGACGGCATCGTAAGGCTCCTTGTTCATTTTCACCTGTGGTGTGGCAAACACCAGGAAATACCGGAACAACTCGTCGGTCAGTTCTTTCAGCTGCCGCGCCTTGTCCCGGCTGGCCCCAAGATATCGGGCCATCTGCTCTTCGTTCTGGTACTGTTTACCCTCCAGCAGATCCAGATAACCCATCAGTGCTGTCAGCGGCGTGCGAATATCATGGGAAATGGCAGTGATCAGCCCGCTGTTGGCCGACCAGGCATCCTGCTCACTCTGCATCCGCTGGATGATGGAGCGGCGCATACGCTCCACCGCCCGTGCCAGCTCACCGATCTCATCGGTGCGGTCGCTGTTGATGATGGCCTCCCGGCTCCCCTGTTCCACCCACTGCACTTCTCTGGAAAGGCGAATGATGGAACGGGTCACGCTGCGGTTATAGGCCAGCGTGGTGGCAAGCAGGGTCATGCAGGCAAAAGCCAGTGACAAAATCACCACCAGATCATAATAAGGCGTTTCAGAAAACTCCACCAGACTTACCCGGAAGATGCCGTCGGCAAACTGCAGACGGTAATAGCCGTCTTCATCGGGGCTGAGATCTACGGCCTCGTCCCCATCCACCGGCAGAAGATTATTGGCTGTCAGCGACGGCTGAAGACTCTGAATGGGCACACTGGTATCGTAGCCATCGGTCTCCAGAATGGGAGTTTCGCCCCGATACAACGCCAGATAGACATACTTTCGCGCCCGTGTCCAGACTTCCAGTGCCTCGGTATCATAAGATGCCAGGTCGTTTTCCTGCACATAGCGGTTCAGATCCCGGACATAATCCAGCTCCCGCTGTGCACCGGCCTCCGGATTAAGATAATAGCGGTTGAGCATCCACCGTCCGCCGGTCAGCGTCACCAGAAACACCGCCAGTGCCAGACAGAGGGAGCCCAGCTGTACCATCATCAGCTTGGCGTTGAGGCTCAGATGATTATTCTTCTTCATCCAGCTGATACCCCTTTCCCCAGACGGTGCGGATCAGCGTGGGATTGGTATAGTCACGCTCCAGCTTCTTCCGCAGGTTGAGTATATGTACCATCACGGTATTGGTAGAGGAAGGCAGGTATTTATCCCGCCAGACACCCTCATAAAGCATCCGCGCATCGATGACCCGCCCGGGGTTGTCCATGAAAAACCGCAGGATCTCCACTTCCTTGTTGGTAAGGGGGATCACTTCCCCGTCCCGGATCACATAGCCTTTTTCCTCGCAGAGCACCAGCCGTTTGGACACCTTCATGGCGGGCGCCTCGATCTGTTTGGGCTTTCCCCGGTAGACCCGGTAACGGCGCACCAGAGATTCCACCTTCATCATCAGTTCGGCCTGAGAAAAGGGCTTGCCCAGATAATCGTCACCCCCGGCGCCGTAGGCCTGTGCTTTGTCGTCCTCCAGCGTTTTTGCCGTTAAAAACAAAATAGGCGCAGAGGAATATTCCCGGATCCGGGCGCAGGCTTCTATGCCGTCCAGACCGGGCATCATGATATCCATGATCACCAGATCGGTCTGCGGATGCTGTTCCATATAGGAAACGGCCTCATCGCCATTGGCGGCACAGGCCACCGCACAGCCGTGGCTTTCCAACAGGATGCGCAGGATCTCCCGGATGTCCTGTTCATCGTCAACTGCAAGAATATGTACTCGATCTGCCATCAGACCGTTCCTCCCTTCCTTTTAATGCTGTTTGCCTCTATTGTATCATATTTTTTTGTTCTGAAAACCGTTTTTGCCCATTCTTAAGAATAATTAAGAGATGGAAAATGCATCCTTGCCTATAAGCCATTGGTTTTGCGGGCATATTTGTTGCTGTTCCGTCTCTTTACAGTGCCGCAGCCTTCTGTTATAATCAACTTACCGTAAATCTCACTTTACAGGAGTGATCAAATATGAAAAAGAATGATTTGACCCCTACCGTGGTGGAAGTTGTTGGCAATCATGTCAAACTGACCACCCACGATGCCTTTGCTTCCGGCCAGATGGTCAATCTGGTTCATGCCGACAAGCTGGGTGACGGTGCTATCCGTATGAAAAAACACGGTCAGGCCGTCTTCCTCACCCCCGTTTTCCAGCCCGAACTGCCCTTCAACGACCTGATTGCCTCCTGGAACACCGAAACCCCAGCCGGCACCTGGGTCGAGGTCTGGGGTCGCGTGTACCTGCCCGAATATGACGGCTGGTCCGACCGGGATGGCAACACTTATGACGGCTGGTCCGACTGGATCACCTGGGGTCAGTGGAGCACCCACATCGCCCGCAACTGCCCTGATTCTCAGGATAAACATCCCCGCAAGGACAGTGAAGAGACCAACGGCTGGGCCTATGCCTATTCCAAGCCTGGCTACGGCGACAGCTCTCTGAATGTCCGCGGCGAGTATACCGCTACCGCCTTCCAGCTGAAGGTGGTGCTGCACGCCGCAGATGACTGCCAGGCTCTGCCTGCACTCCGCCTGCTGGCTGCCACCTGGAAAAACACCAAC
>JAGAVA010000090.1 GCA_017620505.1 Clostridia bacterium | reverse complement strand
GGGGGCGAAGAGGAAAATCATCACCAGCGCAGTGTAGATTTTAGAGGCTCTTTTCATATCAGACACCTCCCTGAACGTGGCGGTCAGCCAGCTTGCGCATGAGCGCCATACCTACCAGCAGGATGATCATCATGATGATGGCGATGGCGGCGGCAAAATGCAGGTTGTTGGCAATATACTGTCCTTCGATGGCGTCACCGATCAGGAAGAACTTGCCGTTGCCCAGCTTCTGAGAGATATAGAAGGTGCTGATGGAGGGGATGAGCACCATGTTGATGCCCGAAAACACGCCCGGCAGGCTCAGCGGCCAGACGACCCGGCGCAAAACCTGCACGCTGTTGCAGCCCAGATCCTGAGCGGCCTCCAACAGGCGATTGTCCATCTTTGCCATCACCGAATAGATGGGGATAACCATGTGGGGCAGGTAGTCATAGACCATGCCGATGACAACGGCGGCCTCGGTGCCGATGATGTGCACCGGGCCGAGACCCACCATGTCCAGCAGGCCGTTGAAAATACCGGTGTCCTGCAGAATGGTCATCCAGGCGTAGGTACGGATCAGGAAGTTCATCCACATGGGGATCATGATGAGGGTCACCATGGTCTTCTGCACCCGGCCGGAGGCCTTTGCCATAATGTAGGCCATGGGATAGCCGATGAGCAGGCAGATGATGGTGGAGATGACCGCCAGCTTCAGCGAACGCCAGAAGATCAGCAGGTAGGTGTGTACCTCCTGGGAAACACCGGCCTCGTTGGTCACATGAGAGGTGGCGGTAAAAAACTTCATCACGTTGTCCAGAGTGAAGTGAAAATTGTTGTCGGTGAAGGCATAGTAGGCGATAAAGGCCAGCGGCACCAGGATGAACAGCGACGCCCAAACCGAATAGGGCGCCAGCAGAAGGCTTTCCAAAGAGAAGGCCTTGCGGCCTTTTTCACGGCCGCTCATTCCGCCTGCTCACTTTCTGCCTGCTCGTCTTCATCCTCGTCGTCGAAGTCGAAGGCCTCGGGGTCAATGTCCAGCGAATAGTCGCCGTACAGACCGGAATATTCGGATTTCTTCATGATGTGGATGGCATCGGGCTCGATATATAGACCAATATCAGCGCCCTCGGGGGCGAAGTCGGTGGTCTGGATCATCCACTTGAAGCCGTTGATGTCCACGATGATCTCGTAATGAACGCCCATAAAGGTGACCGAGGTGATCTTGCCCTTGAGCATACCCTTTTCCAGAGGAACAATGTCCACGTCTTCGGGGCGCACCACCACGTCTACCGGCTCCTTGCGGCCGAAGCCGCCGTCCACGCAGTCAAAGGTGTGGCCGGAGAAGCGCACCCGCTTGTCCTCCAGCATAATGCCGTCCAGAATGTTGGACTCGCCGATGAAGTCTGCAACGAAGGCATTCTTGGGCTCGTTGTAAATATCGGTGGGGGTGCCGATCTGCTGGATGCGGCCCTTGTTGAGCACCACCACGGTGTCCGACATGGTGAGGGCTTCCTCCTGATCGTGGGTGACGAACACAAAGGTGATGCCCACACGCTGCTGAATGGCTTTCAGCTCCCGCTGCATTTCTTTGCGCAGCTTGAGATCCAGTGCTGACAGCGGCTCGTCCAGCAGCAGCACCCGGGGGTGGTTGACCAGCGCACGGGCAATGGCCACGCGCTGCTGCTCGCCGCCCGACAGCTTGGTGATGGGGGACTTTTCATAACCGGACAGGTTGATCATCTGGAGCATCTCGGTGACCCGCTCCCGGATCTCGTCCTCGGGCATCTTGGCGATGCGCAGGCCGAAGGCAATGTTGTCGTATACATTGAGATGGGGGAACAGGGCGTACCGCTGGAAGACGGTGTTTACCTGCCGCTGATGGGGCGGCACATCGGTGATGTCATTACCCTCAAACAGAACGGTGCCCGAATCGGGGCTTTCAAAGCCGCCGATGATACGCAGGGTGGTCGTTTTGCCGCAGCCCGAAGGGCCCAGCAGAGTGACGAACTCTTTATCTTTCACATACAGGTTCAGGTTCTCAAGAACCGTCTTCTCCCCGTATTGCTTGTGAATGTTTTGCAGCTGGATCAAACGCTCAGCCAATCCACACACCTCCCAAAGAAAAGCAAGAATGGAAAAACCGAATTTTTACGGAAGAATTCAACTTAACTATAGCACATACACGGGGAAAGTCAATGATTTTCCCGAACTTTTTCAGCAAAAATCAAGAGGAAACCGGGCGGATTCAAATAAAGCTCTGAATTGCTCCGATTTCCTCTGTTTTGCTTTGAAATACTCGATTTTATTTTTTGGGCAGGCCGTAGAAATATTCCAGGAAGGGAACTGCTTTCACCTGGAATTCCTTCCCTCGGAGGTATTCCAGCTCCCCGGCGTGGGTGGGGAAGTCAAACCGCAGACGGTAGCTCCACAGAGCCTGGTGCTTGAAAGGCAACCCCCGATTTTGCTGGAGGGTGCCGTATTTGGTGTCGCCCACCAGCGGATGACCGGCCTCGCTCATCTGCACGCGGATCTGGTGGGTGCGGCCGGTGAGCAGCTCACACTCCACCAGCGACAGATTGCACCGGCTTTCCAGCGTCACATAACGCAGCTTGGCAGTGAGTGAGTCGGCGGTTTTGCGCTTTTCCACGAACACCTGTTTTTTGTCCATGTCCCGGCGCAGATAGTTGGTCAGCTCGCCGGCGGCAGGACGCAGTTTTCCGTGCACCAGACACAGATAATACTTGGAGATCTCCCGATCCTTGATTTTGTCATTCATCACACGCAGGGCGGCGGCAGTTTTTGCCGCAATGACGATGCCGCCGGTGTTGCGGTCGATGCGGTTGCACAGGGAAGGGGTGAAGCTGGCCTCTTTCTGCGGGTCCCAGTCACCCTTATTATATAGGTATGCCTTGATCTGGTTGATCAGGGTGTTGGGGGCCTGGCTTTCGTCCTCGTGCACCACCAGGCCCACCGGCTTGTTCACCAGCAGGATATGGTCGTCCTCATAGACGATGTCCAGCTTGGGGGTGACTTTTTTCCACTGTTCCTCCGGATCGGGGGTAGCAAAAAACTCAT
>JAGAVA010000089.1 GCA_017620505.1 Clostridia bacterium | reverse complement strand
GGGATGGCTCTGCCGGGGCACTGGTCGGCGCAGGCACGGCAGTTGATGCAGTTGCGGTCGGCGGTGGGATACATACCGGCAGGCTTGCGCTCGGGGGTCTGATAGTTGGGATCACCGGGCAGCTGGATGGGGGCGGCGTTCTGCCAGTCGCCGGCCAGAAGGGCGGCGCTCGCGTCGCCGAAGGCCGTCATGGCCTTGCGGTCGTCGTCGTCGGGACGACCCTTTGCCACATCGTGGAAGATGGAGTGCTCGGCAAGAAAGGCACCTGCGGCGATGACCCGGAAGCCCCGGGCTTCCAGCAGATCCTTCATCTGCAAAAGGGCGTTGTCATAGTGCCGGTTGCCGTAGATGGCGGCGATGATGGCGGGCGTGCCGTGGCCCTGCAGCTTTTCCACCCAAGGCAGGCAGATGTTGGGGATATAGCCGCCGTACACCGGCATAGCCAGCAGCAGAGCGTCCCCGGCGGCAATGTCCATGACTGCCGTGGGCGGCTTTTGCAGCCAGTCGTAGGTTTTGTTCTGAAGACCCATGGCATTTTTGATGCAGTGGGCGCAGGCGGCAGTGGTGCCCTTGCCGCTGAAAAAGACGGTGTGCAGCGTCATGCGTGATTCCTCCAATCATTGTCGATTTCTTCTTTGGCCCGGGCCAGAATGGCGGCGGTGTCAGCGCCTACAACGTCCAGATTTTCGGCGGAAAACAGGACGGTCTCGGGGATGCCGAAGTAGCTTTTTGCCAGGGCATCCACATAAGAAAAGCCCATATGGGAGGGCAAAACCGGCCCGCCGGCGGTGGAAACATAGAAAAGCTCTTTTGCTTTACAGAGTCCGCAGGGGAAGCCTTCTTCGGTGTAGCGAAAGGTGATTTCCTTTGCCATCACATACTCCAGCCAGATCTTGAGGGCGGAGGGGAAGGACAGATCCCAGAAGGGGGCTGCCAGCACGATGGTGTCGGCCTTTGCAAACTGCCGTGCGTATTTGAAAATAGGATGGTCAAAGTTCTGATTTGCCGTCATCTTGTCCCGCAGAGCCAGCGTCTTGCCGTTGAGGGGCAGAAGGTTTTCTTCAAAAAGAGCAAGCTCCTCCACTGTGCCGTCCAGCTTGGTCAGCAGATGCCGCGCCAGCTCCAGCGTCCGGGAACCCTCCCGGGGACAGGCGTTGATGAATAAAATCTGTTCCATAATGCATCACCTGAAACGTGTATTTTACTACTTTTATACCACAAACGGCGGGGGCTTTCAAGTTTTGGGAAAAAACGGAGATTTTTTCAAAAAAACCTTGACAAATGTGCACCGTTCCGGTATTATATAACTACGGTTAGACGCAACTAACTCAAGCGACATAAAGGGAAACACCTCACTGGTTTTTCAGCCGTATTTGCAGCGATTTTGCCATAGTCGCCTCCAAATAATTAGTCTGACGGCGGAATACCAATTTCCCTTGCCACGGTGAACCGGTTATGCGTCCCGGCAGACACCGCGGCAAATCTTGGAACCATAACAAAGAGCCCGACTTCGGTCGGGCTTTTTGTTGCGACTGTCAAAGAACCGCTTCCGCCGTGCGGAAGCTGGGTTCTTTTCGACAGAGGAAAAGTGGTTGTTTTTGACCATAATCACATAGATTACGGCCAAAAACCATCCGGTAGGGGCCGCTGCCCTCAGCGGCCCGTGTCCTATGGGGAACACAAATCTGACTTTTTTTGACATGCTGAACAAAGAGCCCGACTTCGGTCGGGCTTTTTGTTATTTGACTATGCAGCTGCCGAAAATTATGATATACTATCTATTTAGAGCAACGAAAGGAGGGCTGCCCGTGGAAATCCTGCAGGGACAAAGCAACTGGAAGCTGACCGTCCGACGGGAACAAGATCATATCGTCCTTCTGCGGGCCCAGACCTGCGATATCCGGGCGGTGCTGCCCGACCAGCTGTTTGGCCTGCCGGTGACCGTGCTGGGGGATCATGCGCTGGCACCCAACGCCTCTGCCGTCTCCGGGGAGCAGGTGCTCATCACCTACGGCAGAGAAGGGGAGTGGGATAACCGCAATCTGCAGGATCTGACCCTGCCCGCCTGTTTGACCGATGTAGAAAACTACGCCCTCTACGGCTGCCGCAGTCTGCATACTCTGCGGTTGCACGACCGGATCGACCGCTGGGGCGGCTACTGTCTGATGAATTGCCGGGCGCTGCGCGCCTTTCACCTGACCCGTACCCAGCCGCGGCACAGCGAGGCGCTGGCCTATCTGTGCGGCGAAGTCCATGAGGAGCTGGATGTGACCGTCTATGAAACCGACGGCAGCCTTTTGCGGCTGATTTTCCCGGATTTTTCTGAAGAATATGAGGAAAACTGCCCCAATCATCACTTTGACTACAACATCCGCGGCGGCGGATATCCCTACCACAATCAATTCCGGGACAAGCAGCTGTCCATGAAGACCTACGACGGTCTGTGGGACAAATATCTCCGGGAGGAGCACGACCCTGACACCGCCCTGCGGCTGGCCTACACCCGTCTGCGGTGGCCTGCCCAGCTGAGCGAGCAGAGCGAGGGGCAGTATTGGGCCTATCTGCAGCGCAATAAAGCGGATGCCCTGCTTTGGCAGCTGTCTCTGCGGGATGCGCAGGGGCTGCGGCTGCTGCTGGATGGTCTGCAGCCCGAAGAAGACCTGCTGCACAAGGCCTGTGATCTGGCACGAAATATCCAAAACACCGAAGGCCTTGCCCTGTTGCTGGAAAAGCAGAAACCGGCGGCAAAATCCGGTTTTGACAAAGATTTTGACTTATAAGTAACTGTCAAAAGAACCGCGTCACGAAGTGCCGCTGGGTTCTTTTCGACAATTTGGTTCCGCGCTGCGGCGCGGTTTCGCCCGTTTTCTGCGGAAAAGCGGGCGGGTTATGGTGTTTTTGACCATAATCACATAGATTACGGCCAAAAACGATTTCATAGGGTGGGTTGCACCCGACACCAATCCTGTCGCAAAGACAGGAGCTGGGATAAACGGCTGTAAAAAGAGAAAGGAGGCCAAACATGTCTGAACAATCCAAGAATCTGCAGCAAATCGGGCAGGACATTCTGCTGGCCTCCCGCAACGAGCTGTATCTGAACCTGCCCTATCTGGATGTGGTGCTGTGCGGCCTGTCCTTCCAGCCGGGAGAAAACCTGACGTTGTCGCTGGCCACCGACGGGCAGACCCTTTATTACAACGGCAGCTTTCTGGCCGAGCGCTACCTCCGGGGAAGAGTGCTATGCAACCGGGCCTATCTTCACGTGCTGCTCCACTGTATGCTGCGCCATCTGGCGAAAAAGTACCAGCACGCTCCCGAACTTTGGGATCTGGCCTGCGATGTGGCGGTGGAGAATCTTCTGGACGAGCTGCACTACCCCTGTCTGGAGTTCGGTCTGGTGCCCATCAAGCAGAAAATCTACGGCCAGTGCCTCGGGAAAATGCCGGTGATCACCGCCGAGGGTGTTTACCGCTGGCTGCAAAAACAAAACTATACCGAATATCAGCTGGCACAGCTGCAGCGTGCTTTTCTGGTGGATGACCACGGCCTGTGGGCACCCCCCGAAAAGGAGCAAAAGCAGCGGGTGCAGCAGCAGGACGATCAGTGGCGGGATCGGTCAGAAAAGACCCGCACCGCCATGGAGACCGTGCTGGCAGGTGAGGCCACCGGCGGGCAACCCATTCTGGAGCAGGTGAAGGTGGCCACCCGGGACGATGTGGACTACCGGGCCTTCCTCCGGCGGTTTGCCGTGCCCCGGGAGATCATGGCGGTGGACGGCGACGGCTTTGACTACGCCTACTACACCTACGGCCTGCAGCTGTACGGCAATCTGCCGCTGGTGGAATATCCCGAAACCAAGGAAGAAAAGCGCATCGAGGACTTCGTCATCGCCGTGGATACCTCCATGTCCACCAACGGCGAGCTGGTGCGGCAGTTTCTGGCCTGTACCTATTCCATCCTGCGCTCCACCGAGACCTTCACCCGAAAGGTCAATATCTACATTCTCCAGTGCGACAACCAGGTGCGCAAGGAGACCGCCATCCACGATCTGGAGGAGCTGCGCCGGTATATGGAAAGCTTCGAGCTTTCGGGCGGCAGCGCCACCGACTTCCGGCCGGTGTTCCGGCGGGTGCAGGAACTGCAGGCCGAAGGGGCCTTTACCAGCCTGCGGGGCCTGATCTATTTCACCGACGGCATGGGCATTTATCCCCAAAAGCGCCCCTCCTATGATGTGGCCTTTGTGCTGCTGGAAGAGCCGCCCATTTCGGTGAAAATGCCTCCCTGGGCCATCCGACTGGTGCTTGACAGTCCCGCTCTGGAGCGCACTGTCAAGGAACTGGACTTGACACTGGATTCTGACATTGAAGAACTTCCCCAACTGTAAAGAGGTGCCAAATATGAACATCAAACAGGCAAAACAGGAGATTCAGAACACCCTTCGCGCCTATCTGAGCCGCGACGAGCTGGGCAATTACCGCATCCCCACCGTACGGCAGCGCCCCGTGCTGCTGATGGGCCCTCCGGGCATCGGCAAGACTCAGATCATGGCCCAGATCGCCCAGGAGACCGGTGTGGGTCTGGTGGCCTATACCATCACCCATCACACCCGGCAGAGCGCCATCGGTCTGCCCTTTATCCAGCAGCGCACCTATGGCGGTCAGACCTTTTCGGTGACCGAATACACCATGAGCGAGATCCTGGCTTCGGTCTATCAGCTGATGGAGACCACCGGCATCAAAGAGGGCATCCTCTTTCTGGACGAGATCAACTGCGTTTCCGAAACGCTGGCACCCATGATGCTGCAGTTTCTGCAGTGCAAGACCTTCGGCAACCAGGCGCTGCCCGAGGGCTGGCTGATCGTTGCTGCCGGCAACCCGCCCGAGTACAACAAGTCGGTGCGGGAGTTTGACGTGGTGACCCTGGATCGCGTCAAGCGCATCGATGTGACCGAGGATTTTGCCGTCTGGAAGGAATACGCCCGGAAAAAGGGCGTCCACGGGGCGGTGGTGTCCTATCTGGACATCAAAAAAGAGCATTTTTATGCCATGGAGACCACGGTGGACGGCCTGCAGTTTGCCACCGCCCGGGGCTGGGAGGATCTGAGTGAACTGATCCAGGCCTATGAAGCCCTGGGGCTGAAGGTGGACCGGGAAGTGGTGGGTCAGTACATTCAGCTGCCCCGCATTGCCAAGGATTTTGCCAATTATCTGGAGCTTTATTACAAATATCAGCGCATTTACCACGTGGAGGACATTCTGCAGGGCACCTGGCAGCCCATCACGGTGTCCGAGCTGCGGGCATCGCCCTTTGACGAAAAGCTTTCGGTGATGGGGCTTTTGCTGTCCCGCCTGTCGGAAAGCGCCCGCAGGGTGCGGCAGCAGGACGAGCTGACCACCACCCTGCACAGCACCCTGAAGGCCTTCAAGGCCGCTTTGGAGCATACGCCGCCCCGGCAGGTGCTGGAGCAGCTGATCGCCGCCCGTCAGGCCGCCATGAAGATGGCGAAGGATGCCGGACAGCTGGACAAGGAAGCCCGGGATCTCAAGATCCGGGAGCTCAACGCCCTGCAGGACTACCGAAGCAAGCTTGTGGACGGCGACATTGCCGACCCGCAGGCCTTCGAGGCCGTCAAGGGATGGTTCGGCGAGCAGGTCGCCCTGCGCAAGACCATGGCGCAGGACTGCGCCGCCATGTTTGACAACGCCTTTGCCTTTTTGGAGCAGACCTTCTCCCAGAGTCAGGAGCTGGTGATGTTCGTCACCGAGATCACCGCCGGCTTCGACACCTCCTGGTTTGTGGAAAACTTTGGCTGCGAGGCCTATTTCCGTCACAACAAGGAGCTGCTCTTTGACGAGACCCAAAAGCGCATCCGGGACAGCATCGCCGCTGCCAGAGAAAACCTGCCGCCCCTGCAGGAAATTTGAAAAACGATGCGGGAATAAATGCCCTCGCACAGTAGTCCCTGTGGCGCAGGAAACAAATCACAATAGCAGAAGGGCGCGTTGCAAAATGCACCGAACGGTGTCATTCTGAGGCTGCAAGCCGAAGAATCTCCTGCTTTTGGCAGAAATCTGCCTGAATTGGGAGATCCTTCGCTTTGCTCAGGATGACAACCGTGCATTTTGCAACGCGCC
>JAGAVA010000088.1 GCA_017620505.1 Clostridia bacterium | reverse complement strand
TTCTTCCACAGTCTGGCTGCCGACACCGCCCTCACCTTTGACGGCGACCGGGAAGAGGCCGGCTACGACGACTTCATGACCACCGTTTCCGAGTTCAAGGCCATGCTGCCTTTGCTGCAGGAGGCCGGCTTCATTCTCTACGACATCACCGACATGGTGGAGCAGGTGGACGGCAAGGCCGTCCTCAAGGACATCTACCTGCCCGCCGGCAAAAAGCCCCTGGTGCTGTCCATCGACGACGTGAATTATTACAACTATATGCTGGATGACGGCTTTGCCAGCCGTCTGGACGTGGACGACCAGGGCAACGTGGTCACCATCATGGGCGGCACCATCATCGACCACGGCGAAAAGGTGCTGACGGTGGAGGGCGGCGAGCCCACCTATGACGGCGATGTCATGCCCATTCTGGATGCCTACGTGAAGGAGCACCCCGAGTTCTCCTGGCAGGGCGCCAAGGGCATCGTGGCCATCACCGGCTATGCCGGCGCCTTTGGCTACCGCATCACCGACCTGCACCTCTTTGACGAGCAGACCCAGCAGTGGATGCTGGACAAAACCAAGGAAGTGGCGCAGGCCCTCCGCAACACCGGCTGGCAGATCGCCTGCCACAGCTACACTCACAACCAGTACTGGAACAAAAAGACCATCACCATGGAACAGGAGGAGTACGACATCGGCCGCTGGCTGGGCGAGATCGCACCCTATGTGGGAGACACCAACATCTTTATCTCTCCCTTCGGCGTGTCCTTTGACGGAGACGATCAGCGGTTCCGCTATCTGGTGGACAACGGCTTCTGGATCTACTGCCCGGTGGACTCCTACCAGCCCTGCTATGTGCGGGACGATTATATGATCCAGGGCCGCATCAATCTGGACGGCCTGACCATGAAGCGCTATCCCGAGCGCATCAGCCGCCACTTCTTTGATCCCACCCCCATCATCGACCCTGCCAGACCGGATTAAAGGAAGGAGATTTTCATGAAACGGTATCTGAAAAAGCTTCGTCCGCTGATTTGCATCGCCCTTTTTGTCGGTGTAATCTGGATCGTATTTCATGTTACCGCGGAATATCCCATTGTTGGCGAGCCGGTATCCTATCCCGTCAATCAGCTGGACGGCTTTACACTGAGCATGACCGAGGGTGCCTGGACACCTTTCCGTGGACACACCTTCCGATACGAGATCGCCATACAGTCCGAAGAGGTCTATCGGCTAACCATGGGTGACGGAAAAAATGGTCAGTATCTGGATCGGCTGGTAAATGGCCAGTGGCATCGTTTGGAGCGACCGGAGGCAATACCTGATATGGTAGACTGGGTCACCCAGGTCGGCGGGCCGGACACCCTGTCTTTTGAAAGCAAATTCACCCAGAGAACCGACTACTACGGCACCCGTCTGGAACCGGGAACCTACCGTCTGGTGTTGGAGCTGACCGCCGACGACGGCTCCTCCCATTATCTTGCCGAAGAATTTCATGTCAAAAACAGCATCGGCATCCGATGATATTTTCCCCCTTGACAACCGGTTTTGACCGGAATATAATGATTTCATGTTGAAATCCTGTGAACGGGACGGGTTTTTGCCCCGGCACAAAAGAGAGCGGCGATCACCGGCTGAAAGTCACCGCAGTGCCTGCAAATTGCCCCACCACCCGGGAGGAGCGCGCTTGAGGGACATCTGTCCGCCAGAGCACGACGGTTTGCCCCGTTATCGGCCTGAGAGCGGCGGTCTTTGACCGCAAGCAGAGTGGAACCACGGATGCTATCATTCGCCTCTGCACCTGTAAAGGGTGCAGAGGTTTTTTTTATTTGAAAATCACATAAAAATATAGAAAGGATGATTCAACCATGAACATCATCGTCAACGGCAAGGCCGTGGAACTGGAAGAAGGTTCCCGCGCCCTGGAGGCCGCAAAGGCCCATTCCCCCGAACTGTACAAGGCCGCTCTGGTGGCCCACATCAACGGCGAGCGCATGAGCCTGCCCACTGTCCTCAAGGAGGGCGATGTGGTGGAGATCCTGGGCTGGGAGCATGAGGATGCCCGCTGGACCCTGCGTCACACCGGCTCTCACGTGCTGGCTCAGGCCGTCAAGCGCCTGTATCCCGAAACCAAGCTGGCCATCGGCCCCGCCATCGACAACGGCTTCTACTACGACTTCGACCGTGAAAAGCCCTTCCTGCAGGAGGATCTGGACAAGATCGAGGCCGAAATGAAGAAGATCGTGAAAGAAGGTCTGCGTCTGGAGCGCTTTGAGCTGCCCCGCGCCGAGGCCATTGCCTTCATGGAGGAAAAGGACGAGCCCTATAAGGTGGAGCTGATCAACGATCTGCCCGAGGATGCCGTCATCTCCTTCTACAAGCAGGGCGACTTCGTGGACCTGTGCGCCGGTCCTCATCTGCCCTCCACCTCCGGTTTGAAGGCCTTCAAGCTGACCTCCTGCACCGGTGCTTACTGGCGCGGCGACTCCAACCGCAAGATGCTGCAGCGCATCTATGCCACCGCCTTCCAGAAGAAGGACGACCTGGAGGCCTATCTGAAGCAGCGCGAAGAGGCTCTCAAGCGTGACCACAACAAGCTGGGCCGCGAGCTGGAGTACTTCACCACCGTGGATGTCATCGGCCAGGGTCTGCCCATCCTGCTGCCCAAGGGCGCCCGTGTTATTCAGGTGCTGCAGCGCTGGATCGAAGACGAGGAGCAGAAGCGGGGCTATCAGCTGACCAAGACTCCTTTGATGGCCAAGCGCGAGCTGTACAAGATGTCCGGCCACTGGGATCATTATCTGGACGGTATGTTTGTTCTGGGCGATCCCGATGATTATGAGAAGGAATGCTTCGCCATGCGTCCCATGACCTGCCCCTTCCAGTATCAGGTCTATCTGAGCAAGGCAAGATCCTACCGGGAGCTGCCTCTGCGCTACGGCGAGACTTCCACCCTGTTCCGCAACGAGGACAGCGGTGAGATGCACGGTCTGATCCGCGTCCGTCAGTTTACCATTTCCGAGGGTCACTTGATCCTCCGCCCCGATCAGCTGGAAGAGGAATTCAAGGGCTGTCTGGAACTGGCAAAGTATTGTCTGGATACCCTGGGTCTGCTGGAAAAGTGCACCTTCCGCTTCTCTCAGTGGGATCCCGCTGACAAGGAAAAATACATCGGTACCCCTGAGCAGTGGGCTGAAGCCCAGGGCGTTATGGAGAAGATCCTGAATCACCTGGGCGTGGAATACACCGTTGGTGTAGGCGAAGCCGCCTTCTACGGCCCCAAGCTGGATATTCAGTACAAGAACGTCTTTGGCAAGGAGGATACCCTGGTCACCATCCAGATCGACCAGCTGCTGGCTGAGCAGTACAATATGGAATATGTGGATCAGGAGGGCAAAAAGGTCCGTCCCTACATCATCCACCGCACCTCCATGGGCTGCTACGAGCGCACCCTGGCCTATCTGATCGAGGAATACGCCGGCGCTCTGCCCACCTGGATGAGCCCCGAGCAGGTGCGCATCCTGCCCATCACCGACCGCACCCTGGAGTATTCCAAGGAGATCCAGAGCAAGCTGGAAGCCGTTGGCGTCCGCGTCGAGCTGGATGAGCGCAGCGAGAAGATCGGCAAGAAGATCCGCGATGCGCAGCTGGAAAAGGTGCCCTATATGCTGGTTCTGGGCGACAAGGAGGCCGAGGCCGGCCAAGTTGCCGTCCGCTCCCGCAAGACCGGAGAGACCGAGGTCATGACTGCCGACGAGTTCGTCTCCAAGATCCTGCTGGAGATCGCCACCAAGGCAAAATAATCGCAGAAACTGCATAAAAAAGGGGCGCGTTGCAAAATGCAGCCTGTCATTGCGAACCGTTCGTTAGAACGGTGTGGCAATCCGTTTTCCTACGGAGGAAATGACGGATTCCCACGCCAGTGTGTCCACTGGCTCGGAATGACGGGGGTTGTGTGGCATTTTGCAACGCGCCCTTTTTGCTTGTATTACGGCTTCCAATGCTCCAACAGGGCATCCACAGATACCTGATAAAACTCCGCAAGCTTTACCAGATGTTCCAGAGGGATGGTCTGATGTCCCCTTTCATAGCGAGAGTAGACTGTCTGTTGAATCCCCAGCAATTCCGCTATATCCGTTTGTTTCAAGTCTCTGTCTTCCCGCAAATCGCGTAATCTGGGCAAATACATTTTGCACCTCACAGTACCATTTGGTACTATTTACATTATCACGCTTTTGTGGTATTCTTATTCTGTAGAACTTGAAAGTACTGAGAGGTATTTATATGGCTCCGGATTATAAGAAAAACATCTGTGCGAACATCACTTATCTCCGCAAAGTCCACGGCATTTCCCGTACTGCCATGTGCAAGACCCTTCACATCTCCCGAAAAACGCTGGATCTTGTGGAGCAGGGGATCTTCCCCCGACGGCTCAATTTCAGCATCGTTTATTACGCCGCCGAAGCCTTTCACACCGACCCTTATCATATCATGTATACCCTGTTGGAAGAAACCGCCGTGCTCGACTGAACACGGCGGCTTTTTGGTTTTTTCCAAGGTTCCCTCTGACGAGGGAGGCTTTTCGATCAGGGCAGCTTTACCTCGTAAGTATCCAGAATGCTCTGGTCGATGCCCATGCGGACGGTCAGCTGGGGATCAACGATCTGGCAGACAGACAGATCACCCACCAGGCTCAGCAGCATGGCGCAGTCGTACACATCCATAGGAGTCACCTGCTGCAGGAACTTCAGCATGGCGCGGGAAGCCTTGCGGGAGGCCTGATCCAGAGTGTTGGCGCTCTGGATGGAATAGAACTTGCCCCGGCAGGAGAGTGCGGGGGTGGGCATGGGGAAGCCCTTGACCACTTCCACCGTGACGGTGACCTCACCGCCGGTCTCCAGACCGCAGATCATCACCTCGCCGTCACCCATCAGGGCGTGCAGATCGCCCATGGACAGCAGGGCACCGGGCACGTTGACCGGCAGGTACAGAGTGGAGCCCTCCACGATCTTGTTGCAGTCCATGTTGCCGCCGTGGGAACCGGGGGTATGGGTCATGACGGTGTCGGTGCCGGGTGCGGTACCGATGACGCCGATCATGGTGTCGATTTTCAGCTTCAGCTTGTCGGTGAACTGGATATATTCGCCGGTGGTGTCAAACTGGCGCACCTTGCGGTATTCCACCAGATCGTTGAAAGCACCTGCAGAGGTGCTGCAGCGCATCAGACCGGTGGGGTTGATGGTGATCTTGTCAATATGTACCTTCAGCACGTCGCCGGGCTGAGCGCCTTCCACGTACAGAGGGCCGGTGGCGGGGTTCTCCAGTGCCTTTTCGGGCTCGATGACGGTGCCGTCGCCGCACAGGCGGTCGTCGTAGCAGTCGCGGGTCTCAAACATCACGGTGTCACCGCTCTGGCAGCGTGCAACGGGAGGATTCTTGGGGCTGCAGTTGTCGGTGACGAATTCCTTGCTGATTCTCAACATAATCATTGCTCCTTTTTTACCATTTGTCATTCCGAGGGTCGCAGACCCGTGGGAATCCGTCTCTTTATAGGGACGAGGGATGCGGATCGCCACGCCGCAAAGCGGCTCGCGATGACAGCGGTTTTTTATTTCTTTTTATCACATTTGGCCTGGAACTTCACATTATCCACGATAAACCGCTCGTGGCTGCCCCGGCCGATGATGCCGCCCTTGTCAGAGGCCTCCACGGCAAAGACCAGTCGGCGGCCGTCCACCTGCCGCAAAAAGCAGTTGACGGTGACTGTGCCGCCCACCGGGGTGGGGGCTTCGTGGGTCACATTTACCAGCGTGCCCACCGTGCCAAAGCCCTCTTCCAGCTCGGTCTGGGCACACTCCATGCAGCACTCCTCCATCCAGGCGATCATGATGGGGGTGGCCAGCACCTCCAGCAGGCCGCTCTTGAGAGAAGCTGCTGTGTAAGCAGGCTCCACCGTTCGTTCAATGTGATGATGCATTCCGATTTCGATCATATTCTATGCTCCTTACAGCCCCAGCAGCAGCGAGGCAATTGAAAAATACAACAGCAGGGACAACGCGTCCACAATGGTGGTGATAAAGGGCGACGCCATCACTGCCGGGTCAAAGCCCAGCTTTTTGGCACCCATGGGCAGCAGACCGCCCACCAGCTTGGCAACGATAGACACAAAGGCCAGGGTCAGACCCACCGTGGCCGCCACCGGGATGGTGATTTCGGCGTTGCCGAACAAGGCACCGTCGATGAACAGCACCTTGGCAAAGCCGGCCACCGCCAGCGCCAGACCGCACAGCACCGAAACCCGGAACTCCTTCCACAGCACCCGCAGGGCGTCGGAAAGCTCGATCTCCCCCAGACTCAGACCGCGGATGACCATCACCGAGGACTGACTGCCGCAGTTACCGCCGGTGCTCATCAGCATGGGGATAAAGGCGATCAGCGCCGCGTTGGAGGCCAGCGCCGTTTCAAAGCCGGTGATGATCATGCCGGTAAAGGTGGCAGAAACCATCAGGATCAGCAGCCAGGGAATGCGCTGCTTCCAGATGTCAAAGGTGCTGGTACGCAAGTAAGGGTGCTCCGAGGGCGACATAGCAGCCATCAGCTCCATGTCCTCGGTGGCCTCTTCCTGCAAGACGTCGATGGCGTCGTCAACGGTGACGATGCCCACCAGCCGGTGCTCCTTGTCCACCACAGGCAGGGCGGTGTAATCGTAACGGGCAAAGAGGTTTGCCACTTCTTCCCGGTCATCCAGGGTGGTGACCGAGATAATATTGGTCTCCATCATGTCCCGAAGGACGGTGTCGGGAGAGGCCAGCAGCATCTCACGCACCGAAACCGCACCCAGCAGCTTGCGGGTGGGGCCGATGATATAGCAGGTGTAGATGGTCTCCTTGTCCACGCCGTGCTGGCGGATGTGGTCAAAGGCTTCCCTCACGGTCATGCCGGGGCGGAGATCCACAAACTCGATGGTCATCAGCGAGCCGGCACTCTCTTCGGGATAGGACAGCATCTGGTTGATGGACTTGCGGGTATCGCTGTCCACGTTTTTCAGGATCCGCTTGACCACGCTGGCAGGCATCTCTTCGATCACGTCCACCGTGTCGTCCAGAAACATCTCTTCCAGCACCTGGGAAAGCTCCTTGTCGGTAAAGCCCAGAATGAGCTTCTCCTGCAGATCGGCATCCATTTCGGCAAAGGTGTCGGCAGCCTGCTCCTTGGGCAGCAGGCGGAACAGACGCAGCAGATCCTTGTCTTCCAGATCACCGTCGTCCAGCAGGTCGGTCATGCACTCGGCAACGTCTGCCGGGTTGAGGGTCTCCAGATATTTTTGCAGGTTCTGATACTGCTTTTCCTGCAAAAGTGCGAGAATTTTCTCCGAAAAATCAAAGTTTGTCATGGTTTTCGCTCCTCCAATCGCATTTTCTGGGGTAGAATTGGAAGTGCGACAAGTGCCATAACGGCTTCAGCGGAAAAACACCGACGCCGAGGGCGGGTGCTCCTGCCGTTTTTGACCGTCAGGCCGTTTGCCGCTGGTACTTCCGGCGTCCATGGTGTTCACCTCACAATATAGAAAATTGGTACATATCCGTTCTTTATTATTGTATGCCCAAAAAGGGGTATTCGTCAAGAAAAACACTGTCATTTCCACTTATCTTGTCATTCCGAGCCCACGGTACATGGGCGTGGGAATCCGCATCCTCTGACCAAAAGAGCGAATTGTTACGAATCGTGCTACTCTCGCAATGCCGGCAGAAAATCTGAATTCTTTCTGAAGAACCTTCCTTTTTGCTTGCATCGCCGTATGTTCTTTGCTATGCTGATAAAAAGGAGGTGTATTTATGCACGAAATACTGCAGGCTTATTTTGCCCGGAAGGAAGCGGAGCAGGCACAAAGACAGGCCGAAAAGAAGGCCAGACTGGAGGCTGAACGCCGGGAATTTCTCATTCAGGAAGGACTTTTCGAGAAAATCTATATGCAGCCGGGAGATAATCCCGAAGAATTCGATTGCATCGATAACACCGAACAGGGAAGCCGCCGCTTCAAGCGGGTGTTCTTCCCCATCACCGACGAGGAATACGCCCGCATCGAGGAGCTTTCTGGCTCGGTAATCCACCTTCCTCCTTTCAAGTGGAACCCTGTCCTTGTACTTCGAGTCGCAGCTGCTGTATGGTTTGCCGTGGGCCTCTTGATTTGGCTTAGCGGCGGCGGCTTTGGGGGCTTTTTTCCGGAGTCGGCTGTTATTTTAGCACTGGCGGAGATCGTTGACCGACTGGGCAAACAGAAGGAGGAATGACTGTGAAGCAGGATACCTTTGCTGCCACCCTGCTGCGCTGGACAGCCTATATTCTGTTTGGGCTGGCCTTTGTGGTGATGGTGCTCATCCTCAACGCCAAGCGGTGGTTTGATCCCTGGAACCTGTTCTGGGAGATCACCATCTGGATGTACGCCGCTCTGCTCCTCCTCTTGGTGCTGGGTATTCTGGCCTACGGCCTTTCCGAAGTGCTCGGCCGGCTGGAAAAATAGCTACTTTCGCCGGGGGTAGGGCGTCCTTTCATCGGTAAGCCCCAGAAGATAATCCACACTGGTTTGATAGAACTCCGACAGGCAGATCAGCACCTCTGTAGGGATGTCCCGCCGCCCATTTTCATAATTGGAATAACAGACCTGGCTGCATTTCAGATAGGCGGCCAGGTCTTTTTGCAGCAGGTCGTGATCCTCCCGCAGATCCCGGATGCGCTGATACATTTTCCACACCTCACTTCAAGTCTATGGAAAAAGTATACGTAAAACATTTTGTTATATTGATTTATATAACAAAATGTTATATAATGGCTATAACACAACTCCGGGAGGCCCCATATGAAATACCTCTGCCCTGCCCTTCTGCTGATTTTGCTTGTGCTGCTGTGCCTTACCGTACCCTTCACCCGGACGGCCTGCCCCCAATGCGGAAGCCCCATCTACCTGTTCCTGCTGCGATTTTGCGGCTGCAATTAAAAAACGCGCTGTGGAGAAGCTTTGCTCTCACAGCGCGTTCGCTTTTTACAGTGTTTTCCGGTACAGATATTCCTGCGCCAGCTTCATATAGGCCACGGCGGCCTTATCCTCGGGGATATACCGCAGCAGGTCATAGCCCTCGTGGAACAGCTCCACATATTCTCCCGGCTCGGCACTGAGTCCGGGCAGATTGGCATGCCGGACAGCCAGCCGCACCGACTTGCCGTCCACCGTACCCACATAGCGGATCTCCTGCTTGTCCAGCTGGAGCACGCCCGTTCCGGCATCCCGATAGGAGAAGCTTTCCTCCACAAACACCCGACAGGTGACAGCCGTTTCCAGCAGGAAATCGGGGTCGTTCATCTGCTCCACCACCTGCTGCTCCTGCCAGCCGTACCACTCTTTCAGCGTGGGGAACACCTTGTCCCCGGCGCTCACCGGATGCAGATGCAGGTCGCGACCCACCCGGGCCGTGTTGCCGCAATTCCGGCAGGTGACGGTATCCTCTTCGGCCTTCCAGCTGCCCTTGCTGCCGCACTTGGGGCAGCAGACCAGCACGTGATCGTAATTCTTCGCCAGCGCCTTGCCCCGGAAGGTGACGCCGGTCTCCTCCTGCCAGGCATATTCGTCATAATAGAGCGCATCTTCCAGCTTGTGGAAGATGGCATCCTCCTCCAACCCCTGCAGCTGCTGGGGTGTAAAGGTCAAATCCAGTCGTGCCTCGGTGCGTCCGAAGTGCAGACCGCCCAGTCGGGGTGCCGAGAAAAAGCCGCCCCGCAGGCTCACGGTACACACCGGCACGTTCATGCGCTTGACCAGATGGGCAATAGAGGGGGCAATGTTGCCCGGAACGCCCCACATGGAGGTCTGTCCCGCCGGGAAAATCACCACCGTGCCGTCCTTTTTCAGCACCCGCATGATGTTCATCACGCACCGGGGGTCGGTGTGGAACTGCACTTTGGGGATCACGCCCATGCGCACATACAGCCAGTTGAGTTTGGGGTTGCGGAACTGCCGCTGGGTGGCAACAAACTGTGCCGTCCGGCCACGGAGAGCCGTCAGCACCAGCAAAAAGTCCATCATGCCCTGATGGGAGCACAGCACCAGCAGCGGGCCGTCCTTGGGCAGGCTTTCCCGGCCGATGACCTTCAGCCGGAAGAACAGCTTGGACACCACCAGACAGAAGCAATAGGCCAACCTATAAAGCCAGCCCTTGACCTGGGGGGTGTTGGATTTGGAAGATTTCAAGGAATTTTCACTCCAATTTGTAGTAAAAATAGAATATATTACTATTCGTTTTCGATTTTCATCAAAATTTGTCCCTCTTGCACCGTGACCACCAGAGTTCCCAACTGGTCGGTGCGGTAAATTTCCGCACCTGCTTGCTCCAGCCGGGACAGGGTCACGTCATGGGGATGACCGTAGTCGTTGTTCTTTCCGCAGGAAATCAACGCGATATCGGGCGAGATTTCTTCCAGAAAAGCGGCACTGCTGGAGGTATAGCTGCCGTGGTGAGGCACCTGCAGCACATCCACCGGGCCGATGCCGGTCAGCTTCTGTTCCACCGCTTCGGTAATGTCACCGGTGAGCAGCAGCCGCTTGCCGCCGTATTCCACCAGCAGCACCAGCGACAAATCGTTCATGTCGTCGATTTCATTGCCTGCCGCCGGGTGAAGAACGGTAATGGTAGCTTCCCCCAGCGTGTATTGCTGTCCTGCGTGGGTGATGGCGATGGGGGTATCGGTTTTGCCCACCCAGTCACCGGCGGTGGCAAAGGCGGCCTCCTCCGACAGATATCCGGGGATGATGAGCACCTGGGTGCCGATCCGTTCCACCACATCCTTTGCACCGCCGCAGTGGTCACTGTGGGGATGGGTGACGAACAGATAGTCCAGCCGCCGCACCCCCTGTTTCCACAGATAGTTGACCACTTCATTGGATGTCCCCGGCAGGCCGGTGTCCACCATGGCGGATTTTCCGCCGCAGGTCAGAAGCAGCGCCTGCCCCTGTCCCACGTCGACCATGTGGAGGGACAGCCCGGCCTGGGGCGCGGGTGCAGGCAGAAATTCCCGGGCAAGATCCCGCAAAGCACTCTGCCGGATGGCGGTGGTCAAAAGCAGCAGCAGGCAGGCTGCCAGCAAACCGCCCAAAAGGCGGCGCCAATTCAGCCTGCCCGCAAATTTTCTATGTTTCTTGGGACTCATAGCTTGCGCATCAGATCCTGATAGAGCTCCACTGCCACACCCAGAGAGTCCTCCGCCAGAAATTCGTCGGCCTCGTGGCTGCCGCCGCCGGCATTTTTGCCGGTGACCAGCGGCGAAAACCGCAGAATACAGTCGCTCAGCTCGGAATAGTGCCGTGCATCGCCGGTACTGTTCATCAGGGTGGGGATACAGGGCAGACGGGGGTGTGCCTGCTGGATCACGTCGCGGAGCAGCTTATACATGGGCTCCTCTTCGGAAGTCACGCCCGAAGGCTCCCACTCGGAAACCAGTTCCACATCCACCGGCAGGTCTGCCAGCAGCTCCTGCAGGTCGCCCAGGATCTTCTCGGGGGTATCCCCGGGCAGCAGACGGGCGTTCAGATAGGCCGAAGCCGTACCGGGCAGCACGTTGGATGCCGGGAAGTTGCCCTCCACACGGGTGGGCACGATGGTGGTGCGGATCAGCGACATAACGTAGGGATCGTCCTTGAAGGCCAGACTCACCAGCAGACCGAACAGGGGCTTGTTTGCCACCACGAACCGCTTGCCGAAGGTGAAGGTGGAAATTGCCTGATCCAGATGCTGACGCACCAGCGGTGTCAGCCGATGATGGGGCTGTGCGCTCTCAATGCGGCAGATGGCCTCGCTAAGGATGCCCACCGCCGTGGAACGTCCCGGCTGGCTGGTATGACCGCCCACACACCGGGCGGTGAGCAGGTATTCACACTGCTGCTTTTCGCCCATGCCGATCATGGCAGCCGAATAGGTGCGGCCGTCACATTCCATCTCCTGGAAGGTACAGCCCTCGTCCAGCACCAGATCAAACCGCAGCCCCTGCTGGGCCAGGATCTCGCCGATGGCCTTTGCGCCCTTTTTGCCGCCGGTCTCCTCGTCGGCGCCAAAGGCAAAATACACGTCCCGGCGAGGGGTGTGACCCTCCCGGATGAGATTTTCGGCGGCCTCCATCAGACCGATGACCACGCCCTTGCTGTCCAACGCGCCGCGGCCGTACACACAGCCGTCCTGCCGGAAGCCCTCAAAGGGCTCGCAGACCGTCCAGCCCTCGCCGCCGGGGACCACGTCCAGATGGCCGCAGAACAGCACGGGGTTCTGGTCGGAAATCTGTTCCGAGCACCAGCGCAGCAGCATGCTGCCGTCGGGCAGGGTGGCACAGTCCATGACCTCCATGGCCTTGGGATACCGCTCCCGCAAAAAGCCGGTCATAGCCCGGATGTGGGCCTTGTCGCCGGTGACGCTGGGGATGCGAATGGCCATGGAAAGGCTTTCGGCGGCGTGCCGGGTCAGCTGGGGGTCAGGCTTGTGGGTGGTCAGGGGCGAAGGACTTCTCCGTCCCTTGCGGCCTGCCAGCAGCGCCCGCAAAAGGGCATACAGGCACAGCGCCAGAATCCCCAGCACGATGACGGCATTGAACAGCCGTCCGAACCGGGCATTAAAATTGCTGTAAAAGATCTGCAGGGAGGCCCACAGATCGGCAAACAGAGTTTTCAAAGGGATTCCCTCCTTTTGGGAAGCTTGGGGTTATCCGCGATATTCCAGCGCCTGCTGAATATCCCTGGCGATCTGTGCCCGCAGGGCATCGCCGTCGGTAAAGCCCCGCTCGGGGCGCAGGTACTTGAGAAATTCCACGCTGGCCTCATGTCCGTAAATATCACCGGAAAAGTCCAGCAGATGGCTTTCCACGCTGACAATGTCCGCATCGGTAAAGGTGGGTCGGGTGCCCACATTGGTCACCGCCCGGAAAGACTGTCCGTCCACCGTTACCCGGGTCACATAGACCCCCTTGTGGGGCATCAGCAGACCGTCCTCCACCCGGATATTGATGGTGGGATAACCCAGGGTGCGGCCCACCTGGAAACCGCCCACGATGGGGCCCTCCAGGTCAAAGGGGCGGCCCAGCAGACGGCGGGCAAGGCCCACCTTGCCATCCCGGACGCTCTCCCGGATATAGGTGGAAGATACCACCCTGCTGCCGTACAGCACGGGAGGCACCACATGGGTCTCCAGACCGAAAGCCTCAAAATGCTCGGGCTTGCCTGCGGCGTTGCGGCCGAAGCGGTAATTGGTGCCGCACACCACCACCGCCGCCCGGTAGCGCTCCTTGAGCATCCGGGCAAAGTCCTCGGGCGAGGTCTCGGCCATATTCCGGTCAAAGGGCAGCGCCACCACCAGCTGAGCACCGTGCTCCTGCAGCAGGGCATACCGCCGTTGGAAGGTGCTGATCATATCGGGGGCTCGTCCCCGCACATAGGCCCGGGGATGGTTTTCAAAGGTGACCACCGCGGCCTGCATACCCTTTTCCCGGGCAAGGGCCACAGCTTTTTTCACAATGGCCTGGTGACCCCGGTGTACGCCGTCGAAAAAGCCCAGAGCTACCACCCGCTGTTGTTCCATATCCTTCATTCCTTGCATCCAAAATTGATTTTGCAGAAGATGGCAAAACCGCCCATGTCCAGCTGGCGGGTCTCACCGATCTGGCAAAACCGACCCTGACTGTCATAAATGCGGCAGCGCTCTCCCTCGGCAGGGATCTCGCCTGCGCTCAGGTGCCGTTCTGCAAAAAAATTGCCGTGGGAGGCGCGAATGTCGCCCTCGGCGTTGAGATGTACCGCCGGCAGGTCAAAAAAGGCGCTGTCGGTGGGAAAAACCCGGCTTTCCAGGGCGTTTTCTGCCAAAAGGGCGGCAATCTCCTGGAAAGTCAGGGCATCTTCCAGTGTAAAACGGCCGCTTTTGGTGCGCCGCAGGGCGGCCATGGTGCCGCCGCAGCCCAAAGCCGCGCCGATATCGTGACAAATGGTGCGCACATAGGTGCCCTTGGAGCACATGGCCCGCAGATCGTACTGGTGCTCGCCCAGATCGGCGGCAGGCTCCAGCAGCTCCAGCTCCTCGATGCAGATGTCCCGGCTCTGCCGTTCCACCTCCACACCCTTGCGGGCCAGATCGTAAAGCCGCTTGCCATTCACCGAAATGGCAGAATACATGGGGGGCAGCTGCTGAATATCGCCGGTAAAGGCGGGCAGAATCTGCCGCAGCTCCTCCTCCCCCACCGTCACGGGATGCTCCTCCAGCACAGTGCCGGTCACATCCTGGGTGTCGGTGACCTGACCCAGCTGCAGCCGGGCCACGTATTCCTTGCTCTGACCGCTGGCGTGGTCGCTGGCGCGGGTTGCGTTGCCCAGCAGCACCACCAGAACGCCGGTGGCCATGGGGTCCAGCGTACCGGCATGACCGATCTTTTTCTGCCGCAGCATGCCCCGCAGCTTGGCCACCACGTCGTGAGAGGTGAAGCTCTGGGGCTTGTCCACGATCAAAATGCCGTTTACCATTTTGCCAGCTCCTCGGCGGCTGCCGCCATCAAAGCCTTGCAGGCCTCTTCGGCAGGCAGATCCACGGTACAGCCGGCAGCTCTGGGATGACCGCCGCCGCCAAAGTTCTGGCAGATGCGGCTGGCATCGGCAGGCCGATGGCTGCGGACAGACACCTTATAGGCCTTGTCCTTTTTGTTCTGGGTGAGGATGATGCCGCAGCGGACACCCTCCAGCTGCATGGTCAGGGTGGACAGATTGTCCAGATCGTCGTCGGTGGCACCGATCTCGTTGAGCCAGCTGCGCTCCAGCCAGGAACAGCAGATCTCGCCGTTGTCGCTGAAGATCATATCATCGAACATCTTGCGCTCGATAAGGAAGCGGGTCTTGCTCTTTGCCTCGAAGAAGGTGCGGTTGTGGGGCAAAAAGTCCAGTCCGGCCTCGATGGCATCGGCAGCGATGCGGTGAGCCAATGGAGTGGTGTTGGAAAACTTGAAACAGCCGGTGTCGGTGGCCACTGCAATATACAGCGCCTCCCACATGGGCAGGTCAAACTGCACCCCAAGCTCCTTTGCCAGCAGGTAAATGACCTCGCCGGTGGCGGCAGCCTTGCCGTGGAGCACCAGCTCTTTGGCATACTGCACGTTGGAGGGGTGATGATCCAGACAGAGATCCACCTTGTCTGCAAACTGCTTTGCGCTTTCGGTGAGCAGCTGGGTGTCGGCAATGTCCACCGCTACCACACAGTCGGCCTCATAGCCTGCAGGAGCGGTCAGGCCCTCCAGCAGAAAGGCCAGCCGGGGGGTGATATCCTCGTTGGCAAACACCCAGGCATCCTTGCCCACCTGCCGCAGCGCCCGGCAAAGGGCGGCGGCAGAGCCCACCGTATCGCCGTCGGGACGGCGGTGGGTCAAAATCAAAATATGCTGTGCGCTGCGCAGCCGCTGGGCGGCCTCACGCACGTCGATGGACTTACTCATCGTCTTCCTCTGCCTCCGGCTCGTCCTCGGGAATGTCCAAGGTGTTCAGCACGGCGGCGATATGGGCGCCGTGGGCGATGGAATCATCCAGCACGAACACCAGCTCGGGGGTGTAGCGCAGGCGCAGGCGATGAGCCAGCTCTCTCCGCAAAAAGCCGGAGCAGGACTTGAGGCCACGCTTCAGCTCCTTATAATCACAGTCGCCCAGGGCGCTGAGGAAAACCTTGCACCAGCGCATATCGTTGGTGACCTCGCACCGGACAACAGACAGCATGGTCTGGGAAACACGGGGATCCTTCACGTCCCGGAGCAGCATGGCCAGCTCCTTGGTGACTTCTTCGCTGATGCGTTCCACACGGTTGCTATTGTAAGGCATACAATTCCTCCTTAAACAGACCGGCGGAAAAGGGTATCCTCTTCCGCCAGTCGGGTAAAAAACTCACTTATCGTTCGATCTGCTCCATGACGTAGGCTTCGATGATATCGCCAACCTTCACGTCGTTGAACTTTTCAAAGCTCAGGCCGCACTCATAGCCGGCAGCCACTTCCTTGGCGTCGTCCTTGAAGCGCTTCAGGCTGGACAGGTCGCCCTCGAAGACCACGATGCTGTCGCGGACAATGCGCACCTTTTCGTTGCGCTGCATCTTGCCGTCCTGCACGTAGCAGCCGGCGATGGTGCCCACGCCGCTGACCTTGAAGGTCTGGCGCACTTCGGCGTGACCCAGAACCACTTCCTTAAAGGTGGGAGCCAGCATACCCTTCATAGCCTGCTCGATCTCCTCCAGGCAATCGTAGATGATGCGGTACAGACGCATATCCACGTGGGCTGCGGCGGCCTCGTCGGCAACGCCGGCCTCGGGACGGACGTTGAAGCCGACCACGATGGCGTTGGAGGCCTCAGCCAGCATGATATCGGAGGAGTTGATGCCGCCCACACCGTTGTGGATGACGCGGACGCGCACTTCGTTGTTGGACAGCTTCTCCAGAGATGCCTTGACGGCCTCGGCAGAGCCCTGCACGTCGGCCTTGACGATGATGTTCAGATCCTTCACGCTGCCCTGCTCGATGGAAGAGAACAGGTTCTCCAGGGTGACCTTCTGCATGGAGGCGTTCAGGCGCTCCTTCTCCTCGAACTTGCGCTTTTCAGCCAGGGTACGAGCCATGCGCTCGTCTTCGACGGCATAGAACAGGTCGCCTGCGCCGGGAACTTCGGCCAGACCGACGATCTCCACGGGCACAGAGGGACCGGCCTTTTCCATACGGCGGCCCTTTTCATCGGTCATGGCACGGACACGACCAACGGAGGTGCCGGCGATGACGATGTCACCATGATTCAAGGTGCCGTTCTGCACCAGAACGGTGGCAACGGGGCCGCGGCCGCGGTCCAGCTTGGCTTCGATGACGGTACCCTTTGCCAGACGGTTGGGGTTGGCCTTCAGCTCCTGCATGTCGGCGGTCAGCAGCACCATCTCCAGCAGGTTGTCGATACCGGTACCCATCTTGGCAGAGATGGGGCACACGATGGTCTCACCGCCCCACTCCTCGGGCACCAGACCGTGCTCGGTGAGCTGCTGCAGGATGCGGTCGGGGTTGGCGGTGGGTTTATCCATTTTATTGACAGCCACGATCAGGGGCACGTTTGCAGCCTTGGCGTGGTTGATGGCTTCGATGGTCTGGGGCATGATGCCGTCGTCGGCAGCAACCACCAGAATGGCGATATCGGTGACCTGTGCACCGCGGGCACGCATGGAGGTAAAGGCGGCGTGACCGGGGGTATCCAGGAAGGTGATCTCACGACCCTGGGCAGTGACACGGTAAGCACCGATGTGCTGGGTAATACCACCGGCCTCGCCGGAGGTGACGTTGGTGCTGCGGATGGCGTCCAGCAGAGAGGTCTTACCATGGTCAACGTGACCCATGACAACCACGACGGGAGCGCGCTCCATCAGCTCTTCGGCGCTGTCCTCACGCTCGTCGAACAGACGCACTTCGATGGTGACCACCACTTCCTTCTCGGGAACAGCGTCCAGCTCCATGGCAACCAGAGAGGCGGTATCATAGTCGATGTTCTGGGAAACAGAGGCCAGAACGCCCAGCTTCATCAGCTGCTTGATGACCTCGGCAGCGGTCTTCTTCAGACGGGAAGCCAGCTCGCCCACCGAGATCTCATCGGGGATGAGCACCTTGAGAGGAGCCTTCTTGATCTGCGCCTGCTGCTCCAGACGCTTCATCTTCTCCTGCTCTTCCTGACGGCGCTTGTTGCCGAACTGCTTGCCCCGCTGATCCTTCTTCACCAGTTTCTGCTTGGTCTGCTGGTTGCCGAAGCGACCGGCCTGCTGGGGCACCAGGGTATCCATACGCTCATCGTACTTGGCGATGTTGACGCTGTTGCCACGGGTGTCCACATAGTGCTTCTGCTGACCCTTCTGGCTGGCAGAAACCTCCTGCTGCACGGGCTTCTCCTCCTTCTTCTCGGGAGGAGTGTGCTGCAGGGTCTGGCTCTGAGGACGGGCCTTGGCCTGCTGCTTGGGCTGCTGCTGGGGCTTGTTCTGCTTGGGCTGTTCCTGCTTGGGAGGATTGTTCTTGCGGATCAGATCCTCCTTGGCCTTTTCTTCGGCACGGATGCGGGCAGCGGCCTCTTCCTGCTGCTTCTTGATGCGGTCCTCGGCGGCCTGCTTGCGCTGTTCGGCGGCCTGGACGGCAGTGGCACGGACGTCATCCAGGCTGTTGACCTGGTTCTTCTGGGTCAAATAGTCAAAGAGCATGCCCACTTCCTCGGTGGAAACGCTCTGGGAGGGCTTGTAGGTCATACCCATAGCGTTCAGTGCAGCGCAGACGTCCTTGCTCTGCATATTGAAGTCCTTGGCCAGCTCAGAAATCTTGATTTTGTTGTTTACCATAACTCAGTTCCCCCTTTTTCCGGTGACGCGCGGCTTGTGTTCCCGCCGGGTCTTTTGCTTGCCCGATGCGGGCCCTTTGGCTCGGTCGGAGCCGGGCTTTCCCTGTCCGGGACGGCCTTTCTTTTCGGCGATCCGACGGACGGCGCCGCTGTTCCTGGCGCCTGCAGGCGCCTGAGGTTCTTTCTTTGCTTCTTTTTTCGCTTCTTTTTTGGCTTTCCGTTTCTTTTCCCGCTCCAGACGTGCTTCCAGATCGGCAATCAGTTCGGTCTGCTCCAGTTTTTTGCACAGTGCCAGGGCAAAACCGGTATCCAGCACCGCCAGCGCGGCACATTCCCGGACGCCCAGGGCCGAACCAAGCTCCCGCTTGGTGCAATCCAGTTTGACCAGCGGGATGCCGGCCTCCTTCTGGGCTGCAGCGTTGTGCATGGCGGAGACGGTGTTCTTTGCAACATCGCCGGCCATCAGCAGCACCCGGGCCTTGTTTTCCCGTGCGGCGTCAAAGGCGTCCTCCGCCCCCACCGCCAGAGCACCTGCCCGGCGCATCAGGCCCAAAAAGCCCAAAACCTGTTCGGTCATTCCTGCTCCGCCTCCTTCATCTGTGTATCCAGCAGATCATAGATCTCCTGGGTGATCTCGGTTTCCAGCGCCCGGGAAAGAGCCTTGCTCTTGACGGCCTTTTCCAGACAGGCGCGGCTGCGGCAGATGTACGCGCCTCTGCCCGAGACCTTGCCCCGACCGTCATACTGAACGGTTCCTTCGGGCGTCCGGACGATCCGTGCCAGCAGAGGTTTTTCCCGCCTTTCCCGGCAGGCCACGCACTGGCGGATGGGTATTTTTTTCGGCATAACTTACACCTGCACTTTCCTTTAAGCTGTCATTCTGAGGCCAAAGGCCGAAGAATCTCCCGCCTCGGGAGGAGATCCTTCGCTATCGCTCAGGATGACACGAATGGTTGGTTTACTCAGCCTGAGACTGAGGCTTGATGTCGATCAGATGCCCTGTCAGCTTGGCGGCCAGACGGGCGTTCTGGCCCATTCCCCACAAAACCGGGGTTTTGCGGGGCCCCCAAGGGATTTGATAGCAAACCGGCAAGTGAATTGCCGTTTTGCCGACGCCGACACTGGTCGGCGACCCAAAGAGGGCCAGTTTTTACTCAGCCTGAGACTGAGGCTTGATGTCGATCTTGAAGCCGGTCAGCTTGGCGGCCAGACGGGCGTTCTGGCCCTCTTTGCCAATCGCCAAAGACAGCTGATCGTCGGGCACGATGACGGTGCAGGACTTGCCGTCCTCCTTCATCTGGACGGACAGCACGTCAGCGGGAGACAGCGCCTCGGCCACGAACTGGACGGGATCCTCGCTGTACTTGATGATGTCGATCTTCTCGCCCTTCAGCTCGTTGACCACAGCGGCAACACGGCCACCCTTGGGGCCAACACAGGCGCCGATGGGATCCACGTTTTCATCGTTGGACCAGACGGCGATCTTGGTGCGGGAGCCGGCCTCGCGAGCCATGGACTGAACAACAACGGTGCCGTCGGAGATCTCGGGCACTTCCAGCTCGAACAGGCGCTTGACCAGACCGGGATGGGTACGGGACAGCATGATCTGGGGACCCTTGCCGCCGCGGCGGACTTCCACCACATAAACGCGGATACGGTCGCCCTCGTTGATGGTCTCGCCGGCGATCTGCTCAGAGGCAGACAGCACGGCCTCGGTGTGCTCGCGCTTGCCGGTCAGCTCCAGAATGGCACTGCCGTAGCGGGGATCCACACGGGTGACGATGGCGGTCAGGATCTCATGCTCCTTGCTGGCGTACTCGTCGGCGATCATGCCGCGCTCAGCCTCGCGGATGCCCTGAATAATGACCTGCTTGGCAGTGGAGGTGGCGATACGGCCAAAATCCTTGGTTTTCACGTCGATGCGGATCTCGTCGCCCAGCTGGGGATCCTTGGAATAGGCGCGAGCCTCCTCCAGGGTCATCTCGGCGGCTGCGTTGAGGACTTCCTCCACAACGGTCTTGACGGCGTGCATGGTAATGGCGCCGGTCTCCTCATCGATATGGACAAACACGTTGTCCAGGGGTGCGCTCTGGGGATCACGCTTGTAAAGTGCTTTGTAAGCGGCTACCAGTGCCTGGGAAATCCGGTCCAGCATATAGTCTTTCTTAATGCCTTTTTCCTTTTCCAGATCCTCCAGGGCCTTGATCATCTCACTTGCCATGGTTCCTTCCTCTTTCTATCTCAAAAATTTTTTTAAAACTCAAAATGCAGGCGCACGCGGGCCACATCGGCCATGGCGAAGGTCTTTTCCTCCTCGCCCTCCACGATGGTGATCTGCACGCCGTCGTGAGCCTTCAGGGTGCCCACCAGCTCGTTGGCACCGTTGGTTGCCTTGTAAAAGCTCAGGTGCACCGCCTTGCCCAGCGCCCACTGGAAATGCTCGGGACGAATGAGGGGGCGCTCCAGTCCGGCGGAAGACACCGTCAGCGTATAGGGAGGCAGGCTGTCAAACACCTTGGCATCCAGCTGGGGATCCAGCGCCCGGGAAACCTGCTCGCAGTGGGTGATGTTCACACCCTCCTCCCGGTCGATAAACACCGTCAGTACGTGCTGGCGGCCTTCCTTTTCAAAGGTCACATCCCACAGGGACACACCGGCCTCCAGACAGATGGGGTTCACCAGGTCGGTCACCCGGCGGATCAGTTCCTTGTTGGTCATGGTCAACCTGCCTTTCCAATAAAGAAGAGTGGGCATTTGCCCACTCTTACACGTTTCTATCCTAACTTACGCCCCTATTATAGCATCACATTCCTGCAAATGCAAGGGAATTTCCGGGAAAATTCCCCATTTCTCAAGGGTTTGCGGGGTTTTTGACCCCAAAAATTGGTGTATCAGTCCTGATAATTTCCCAGCTCGTCCAGGGAAAGCTCCATACAGGTCTCCCGTCCGTCGGCATCCACGCCGCAGACCATCAGCATATCGCAGTCGTCATAGACCTCATAATTGGTGAACGTACTGCCGGTACCTTCGAGAAATTTCTTGGAAATATTGATTAGATCCTTAGCAGTGTACTCTGCACCGCGATAGCTCAAAGCGATCCATGCCATACGTTAAAACCTCCCGTAGACGGAAAAATATTGTCCCTATTATACGCCCCTTTTATCGACTGTGCAAGTAAAAATCTTGCTTTTTCGGCAAAATTCGGGGATTTTCTCTGCATTTTTTGATCTCAACCTTCCATTTGACGGGCAAAAAACAGCGCCGCCGCCTGCAAAAGCTTGCCGTCGCTGTCGCTGACCGGGCTGTCGCTCCCCAGCAGGGCGGCACAGCCGCAAAGATCACCGCCCGAGATCACCGGCGCTACCATCACGGCCTCTGCGCCCGGTACGGCGGCAGACACCGGGATGCCCCGCTGGCTCTGCTGAACCTGCCGGGACTGCATGGCGCTGTCCAGCTCGGCAGAGATGGGCTTTCCGTCCAGCTCCCGTCGCAGAGCGCCGCTGGCGGCGATGACGCTGTCACGGTCACAGATGACCACCGGCCGGGCGCAGGTGCGGTACAGCGCCTCGCACAGATTGGTGGCCGTTGCCGTCTGCTCCCCTGCGGGAGAATATTTTTTAAAGATCACGCTTCCGCCGATCTCGGTGAAAATTTCCATAGGCTCGCCCTCCCGGATCTTGAGGGTGCGGCGGATCTCCTTGGGAATGACCACCCGCCCCAGATCGTCGATGCGGCGAACGATTCCTGTTGCTTTCATCTATCCTTACCTCCGTTGGTATTTTTGTGTCATGGAGGTAGTATTGGCATTTCTTTCGCCGTGATGCGGCATCTTTTTGGAAAATGACGGCAAAAAATGCCGCCCGGGCGGGCGGCATTCTGCAATTTTCTATGTTTCGGGTACCGGTTCCGGCTGGACTTCTGTACCGTTGGTGTCCTCTGCACCGGAGGTGGTATCACCGGTGCTATCTCCCGGCACCTCTTCCGGCGGTACTTCCTCCGGCCTGCAGTCAAAGGTCTGCACTTGGCACAAAGGCATCCAGCTGAAGGCGCCGTCCATCACCAGCAGGCGGATCTCGTCCAGATCGCCCTCCAGCGTGAAGCGGTTGGCCTCGGCGTTCCAAGCCGCCATGCCCAGCGTCACCAGACGGCCTTCCTGATAGCCTGCCGCAAGGATCTGATGGGTCTCCCTGCCGTTCTGCAGACGGCATTCGATCTGATAAACCGACTGAGCCGGGGTTTCGCCCTCGGAAGGCTCCGCCGGTGCGACGGTGGCACGCACCACCGGTAAACAGGTGTCAAACATAGCCCACATACTGCTGTCCGACACCGAATACTGCCCTTTCGCCACCACATAGGCGCAGTAATTCTGCTCTGCTTCCAGTGTGAAGGTACAGAAGGTGTCCCCGGTCTCTGCCGAGCACACATCCACAAAGCCGTTTTGCACGATTTTAATAAAACACTCATAGCGCTCGGCCTGTTCCACCGGCTCCCAGCTCAGACGGACGGTGGTGCCTGCCACCTGTGCCGCAGGCCGCCCGGGTGCCAGCAGGGCAAACTCGTCCCAGCCAAGGGACAGGCAGTAATTGTAGACGTTATTGCGCCGGGTGTGATATTTGGTGGTATAGTTCAGGCAGGCCTGATGGAGCACATCCAGCGTAACGGCCTCGTAGGTGCCTGCCGCCTCCATGGCCTTCTGTGCCTGCTTTTTCGCGCCGGTATAGCCCCACTGATTTTCCAGATCGGAAAAATACACGATGGCCGTGCTGGAGCGCAGTCCCAGATTGAGGGCGTGGTTTACGTAAGAGGTAATGTCGGTAGCCGCCAGCCCATCCTGTGCCGCCTTGCCCACATCGGTTTTCAGCAGAGCAGAGATGGCCAGCGCCTCCTCCTCGTTCACTGTGCGGGAGCCCCAGCTGTCCTTGGTGAGGATCTCATCGTAAAGCGCCTCCCCCAACAGTTCCAGCGAAAGGTCGGGGGCTTCCCGGACAATGCTTTTCAGCAGATTGAGGGCCCGGTTGCCGTGCCACTGCACCTTGCCGACGCTGACGGCACCGTTGTCATCCTTGTTGATGCTGCCGTAACTGCCCTCATTGCGGTAGATGATGGTCATGGCGGCATCCACCATTTTCTCGGTGCTCTGGCTGGGGGTGCTCAGCAGGGATAATTGCTCTTCCTCCAGCTCCAGCGGGATGGTGCGCCCTTCCCGGTGGCCGATCTGCACCGCCCGCAGTCGGGGCTGTCCTGCTTCCAATGCGGTATAATAAACGGTGTCACCCTGTCCCTCCCAGTGGAAGTCCAGCACATATTCGTCTGCCAGCACCTGCAGGCCGGTGTCGTCCTCCATCACCAGCCAGTGGCTTTCGGGGTGGATGGAGATCTCCTCCTCCGCGCCAAAGACCGGCAGGGTCAGCGCAAACAGGAGGAGCAGGGCGCAAAACAGTTTTTTCATGATTTTCTCCTCCTTTTCGGTGTCTTTCTTTTAGCATAACAAGAAAAAAGCCGGAATTCCAGCACTTTTTCCCATTCTTAAGAAAAATTAAGAAGGGCGCGCTGCAAAATGCGATCCTCCGTCATTCCGAGCCAGTGCTCACACTGGCGTGGGAATCCGTAACTCCTGTGTGGGAAACGGATTGCCACGGCCTGCTTCACAGGCCTCGCAATGACAGACGCATTTTGCAGCGCGCCCTTGCTTTTACAGAAACGGATTGAAAAACCGGCCGCCGTTGAACAGGGTCAGCAGCACCGAGATCACCACGATGGCTACCGAAACACCCATGGCGATAAAATCGCCCTTGGTAAAGGGTCTGCCGGAATACCAGCTGCGCTTGCTGTTCTTGCCGAAGCCACGCAGCTCCATGGCGTTGGAAATGGTATCGATCCGTGCCAGACTGGACATGACCAGCGGGATGAGAATCTTGCTGGCGCTTTTCAGTCGGTTCACCAGACTGGCTTTTTTGCTCATTTCCACACCTCTGGCCTGCTGTGCCAGCGAAATGTCGTGATATTCCCGCTGAATGTCGGGGATATACCGCAGCGCCAGTGCCACGGCGTAGCTGATGCGGTAGCTGACGCCGATGCGGTTGAGGGAGGCGGCAAACTCCGAAGGATCAGTGGTGCAGATAAAGAGCAACACGATGGGGATGGTGCAGGTGTACTTGAGCACCACATTCAGATGATAAAACAGCTGCTCCGCCGTGATGGTATACCGGCCGATGCCCTCCAGCAGTACCGTGCGGGAGCCATAGATCTCCACGCCGTGTTCAGGGCTGAACAGATAGATCAGCAGATTGTTGAGCACCAAAAAGACCAGTGTAGCGCCCAGCATGAAGGAAATATCCTTCACCCGGATTTTAGACACCTTGAACAGCACCAGTGCGCCCACCGTCAGCACCGCCAGAAAGGGGGTGTGGAAGCCGCTCATGGCGCCAAGGCTCCACAAAATCAGACCGAACAGCTTGGAAGCGCCGGTGAGCTTATGAATGGGCGAGGGACGGTCGATGTAATTGAACAGATTGGTCATCGGGCGCGCACCTCCTGATCCTCAGCGATAAACCGGCGGGTAAAGGCCTCGGGATCGTCGATGCCGCACTCCAGCGCCAGATGATACAGGGAGGTCTCCTTCAGATTGGCCTGCTCCACAATATCGGGAGCGTTGAGCACCTCAGCCGCCGTCTTGTCGGCAACGATGCGTCCGTCGTGGAACACCACCGCACGGGGGGTGTATTCCAGCATCAGGTGCATATCGTGGGTGATGAGCACCACCGTGACGCCCTTTTGATTCAGATCCCGGAGGAACTCCATGATCTCGGTATAATGGGCAAAATCCTGTCCGGCGGTGGGCTCGTCCAGCAGAATGATGTCGGGTGCCATCACCAGAATGGAGGCGATGGTGACCCGCTTTTTCTGTCCGTAGCTCAGCGCCGAAACCGGCCACTTGCGAAAAGGATACAGGCCGCAGATCTTCAGGGTGGCCTCCACCCGGGCTTTCACCTGTGCCTCATTGATGCCCCGGTTGCGCAGACCCAGCGCCACTTCGTCAAAAATCTGGGTTTCACAGATCATCTGGTTGGGGTTCTGCATGACGTAGCCGATGCGGTCGCCCCGTTCTTTGATGCTCAGGGTAGACAGATCGGTGTCTCCCAGCGTTATTTTTCCTTTCTGGGGTGTGACAAAGCCGCAAACGGCCTTGGAGAAGGTGGATTTTCCTGCTCCGTTGGTGCCGACGATGGACAGCATTTCGCCCTTGCGGATGGTCAGACTGATGTCCTTGAGGGCGTGGGTGCCCTTGTCATAAGTAAAGTCCAGACCCTCCACCTGCAGCAAAACGGGGGCTTCCGGCTTGGGCTGGGGCAGGGGCTGGCTGTAAAACCACCGGCGCACCTGCTCCTTGTGCTGCTCGGTCAGCTGCAGCTGGGGCAAAAAGGCGGGGTGCATTTCGGGCTTCAGCTGCACCTTGGCATATTTCAGTGCGGTGATATACAAAGGCTCCCGGATGCCGCTTTCCTGCAGCAGATTGGAGCACAGCAGCGCATCGGGGTCGCCGTCGTAGCAGATGCGGCCCTCGTTCATGACCACCACTCGATCCACCTTGCGGTAGAGCACATCCTCCAAACGGTGCTCGATGATGACCACGGCACAGCCGGTGCGCTGCTGGATCTCGTCGATCAGCTGGATGGTCTGCTTTCCGGTGGCGGGGTCCAGATTGGCCAGCGGCTCGTCAAAGAGCAACACATCCACCTGTCCCACCATCACGCCGCCAAGGCTTACCCGCTGCTTTTGTCCGCCCGAGATCTCGTGGGGCGCGTGATGCAAAACCTGCTCCACGCCAACCACACGGGCGGTCTCCCGCACCTTTTGGTGCATTTCCGCCCGCTCCACGCAGTCATTTTCCAGCGAAAAGGCAATGTCCTCGGCCACCGTCAGGCCGATGAACTGTCCGTCGGAGTCCTGCAGGACGGTACCCACGATCTTGCTCAGGCCAAACAGACCCAGTGCCTGGGCGTCCTGTCCCGCCACCGTCAGCTTGCCGGTGGACTTGCCCTCATAAGAGGCGGGGATCAGGCCGTTGATGCAGTGGGCCAGGGTGGACTTTCCGCAGCCGGAAGGGCCGGCGATGAGCACCTTTTCTCCCTTACGGATGTTCAGATTGATATCGTACAGGGTAGGCTCCGCCTGGGCGGTATATTGAAAGCCGAAATTTTCAAAGGATATGATGACGTCCTTTTCCAAAAGGATTTCCCTCCTAAAAGTAAGGGCAGGCGAAAACGCCTGCCCTTTTGTGCAGATGAACTTATTCCTTGTCCTGCTTCAGGCTGCCGGCCTTGGGCTTGGCAGCAGCATAAGCCAGGCACAGCAGGGTGCCCACGATGGCGGTGGTGACGGCATTGGAGATACCGGCAAACAGACCCTGGGCGAACAGCTTCTCCATGGGCTCCTGATAGATGACGATGTCCAGGATGGGAGCCACAACGCCCCAGCTGAAGATGTGGGAGATGACCTGGCAGATGTTGAAGGGCAGGATGCTGTCCTTGCCGATCTCGTGATGCAGCTTACGGGTGGTACCGGCGATACCCATCAGCAGGCCGTAAACGGCAGAAGCGATGACCCAGCTCCACCAGATGCCCCAGCCGAAGCTGAAGTCGATGAGCGCATGGCCGATCAGACCCATCAGAGCGCCGGCCAGAGGGCCATAGATGACCGACATAAAGGCCAGCAGACCGTACTGGACATTGATGGTGGTGTTGGGCACGGGGCTGGGGATGGACACAAAGCGGCCCAGAACAAAGAACAGGGCGGCACCGATGCCGATGGCAACGATGGTCTTGACGGAAAACTTTTTCATTTCTCGTTCCTCTTTTCTCATATCACTTTTCCGGGGCTGCCATTGCATACCCCTACCAGTTTAAAATACTCGTTTTGTACCCGATTGTCAACGATTCCCGTCAAAATCGGGAGAAATTTCCACCCATTCTCCCGGCTTCAGCCCTTCGGGCAGCGTAAACGCACCCATTTTTACCCGTTTGAGGGCCAGCACCAGCAGGCGCTGGCTCTTCATCATTCTGCGGATCTGCCGGTTGCGCCCCTCGGTAATGGTGATTTTTCCAAAGGTCACCGGACGATCCATGGGATTGTGCCGGGATTTTTCCTGTATTTCGGGGTGCAGAGCGGGCAAAACCGCCCCCAGCGTGCTTTTTCCAGTGACGGTGATGCGGGCAGGGGCGGTGGGCGTGTCCTCGCCGTTGAGCACAACGCCATCCTCCAGCGCCTGCCGCTTTTCCTCGGTCAGATCGCCCAGCACCAGAAATTCATAGACCTTTTCCTTGTGAAACTCCGGACGGGTCAGCGCCCGGTTGAACATCCCGTCATCGGTGATGAGCAAAAGCCCCTCGGTCTCCCG
>JAGAVA010000010.1 GCA_017620505.1 Clostridia bacterium | reverse complement strand
GTCCACCCGGATGGTTCCGCTGTCCACATCATAAAACCGCATGAGCAGATTGATGAGGGTGGTTTTTCCGGCTCCCGTGGGGCCGACCACGGCGATCATCTGACCGGGCTTGGCCTCCAGCGAGAAGTTTTTCAGAATGGTGCGGTCGGGCTCATAGCCGAAGGACACATTCTCCAACTGCACATGGCCCTGCACATCGGTCAGCTCTGCTGCATCGGGGGCATCTGCAGGCTCCAGGGGCTGGTCGATGATACGGAAGACCCGCTCTGCCGCCGCTACCGCAGACTGCAGTTCGTTGAAAATATCGGCGATCTCCCGGATGGGGCCGGAGAACTTACGGCTGTAGAGCACGAAAGCGCCGATGTCGCCCACCGACATTCTGCCCCGCATATGAAGGATGGTACCGAACACCGAAACCAGTGTCATGGACAGATTGTGGATAAAGTTCACCGAGGGACCCATCATGGCGGTGTGGTACTCCGACTGGTAATAGGCCTCTACGGCCTGACCGTTGATATCGTCCAGCTCGTCCAGGGTATTATCCTCCTGATTGTAGGCCTTGAGGGTCTTTTGACCGGAGATCATCTCCTCCACGAAGCCATTGAGCTCGCCCAGCTTGCGGGAGCGCAGGCGGAAATACTTGTGGGTCTTTTTGGTGACGATACGTGTAATCAAAATGGACAGGGGGACGGTGAACAGGAACACCAGCACCAGCTGCACCTGAATGGACAGCATTTCTACCAGAGAGACCACGATGGTGATGGCGCTGGCGAAAATCTGCACCACGTCGGTACTGAGAGATGCGTTGATGGTGTCGGTATCGTAGGAGATGCGGCTGATGATGTCGCCGGTGGCGTGGGTATCAAAATAGCCCACCGGCATATCGGCCAGCCGGGTGAAGATATCCTGCCGCATCCGGTAGGTGATCTTGCGGGAGATGGTGATCATCAGCACGTTGAGGGCATAGTCCATCACAGCCGAGGCCACGAAGAACACCGCCATCAGCAGGGCGAAATGTCCCACGGCAGCAAAATCCACCTGTCCCTGTCCCGGCTGGATGGCGTCGATGGCCTTGCCCGACAGCTTGGGCCCCAGCAGGGAGAACAGGTTGGAGCCGATGGTCAGCGCCACCGCCAGAAGCAGACCCCAGCCGTGGCGGAGCATATATTTCAGCAGGCGGAGGACGGTGTTGGTCTTGGTTTGCTTCATGCCTGCACCCCCTCTCCCATCTGCAGACGGCTGATCTCCCGATAAAGGTCACAGCTCTGCATCAGCTGGTCGTGGGTGCCGAAGCCCGACATTCTGCCCTCTTCCAGCACCAGAATTTTGTCGCAGTTTTTCACCGAGGACACGCGCTGGGCGATGATGAGAGTGGTGGTGTCACCATAATCTTTATGGATAGTCTGCCGCAGACGGGCATCGGTCTGGTAGTCCAGCGCAGAGGAGCTGTCGTCCAGAATGAGGATGTCGGGACGGCCTGCCAGTGCCCGCGCAATGAGCAGGCGCTGTTTTTGTCCGCCCGAAAGGTTGACGCCGCGAGCTTCCAGTGATGCCTCCATGCCGCCGGTCTCCTCAATAAAGAAGGCGGCCTGGGCATCCTTTGCCGCCTGCTCCAGGCGGGTCATATCCAGCTGACGGCCGATGCGGATGTTTTCACCGATGGATTTTTTGAACAAAATGTCGTTCTGGAAGACTACACCGAACTTGGCACGGAGCTCCTTCAGGTCATAGGCGCGGACATCCTTACCTTCCACCCGAATACTGCCCGACCGGATGTCATAAAAGCGCATGAGCAGACCGGCAAGGGTGCTTTTACCCGCGCCGGTGGGGCCGATGATGCCCAGACTTTCGCCCCGATTGAGGGTAAAATTGATTTCTTCCAGATTATTTTCTTTATTATTATACGAAAAGTTTACATTTTCAAAGACAATATGGGCTTGCTCGTGGGTTGCGGGGATGGGCTGGGGGGTCAGCTGATCCTCGGCGGCCATGACGGATTCAATGCGTTCGGCAGAGGCCAGCGCCTTGCTCCACATGGTCAGAACACGGGTGATGGACATCATGGCGTTGAGGATGATGGTGAAATAGGTCAAAAATGCCGTGATGGCACCCGGGCCGCACAGGCCGGCATTGACCCGCCAGGCACCCACCAGGATCACCAGCACCAGTCCCAGGTTGAGGGTCAGATTCATGGCAGGCTTGCTGGCTGCCATCACCATATTTGCCTTGTTTTCATCGGCCATGACCTGCCGGTTGACCCGTTCAAAGCGCACCTTTTCGCCCTCGCTGCGGGACAGGGCCTTGATGACCCGGACGCCCGAGGCATTTTCCCGCACCACACGCACCATGGTGTCTACCGACTTTTGCAAGTGGTCAAAGAGGGGAATGGAGCGGCGTGACACGAAAAACACGATGGCAAGAATGATGGGCAGCATACAGGTGAGCACCAGCGCCAGCACCGGTTCCAGGGTGATGGTGACGATGACGCCGCCGATGACCAGAATGGGGGCCCGGATGCCGATACGCTGCATCATACCCACCATCCGATGAATGTTGTAGGTGTCGGTGGTCATGCGGGAGATCAGACTGGGGACGGTAAAGCCGTCGATCTGCCGGTTGGACAGATAGGAAATTTTGCGGAACAGGTCGTGGCGCAGGCGGCGGGTGGTCTCCCGGGCAACCCAAGCCGCCATCCGGTTGGCGATCACGTTGCCCAAAATGGCAAGAATGGAGCACACCAGCATGACCACGCCCCACTTGAGCACCAGACGGAGATCCTGCAGCGGCACGATCTCGTCAATGATGTGGGCCAGAATATAGGGCAGGAACAGATCCATAATCGTGCCGGTGAATTTGATCACCAGACCCAGGCTCATGCGCTTCAGATAGGGACGGACGTAGCGGAAGATCAGATGCAAGTGCCGTCACCTTCCTCTTTTTGGCAGGTATCCACCTGACTGTAGCAGCTGCGTCGGCCTTCCCGGGCCCGCTGGAGCAGTTTTTCCATGGCGGCGCAGAAAACCTGTCGCTCCTCTACCGTCAGTCCCTCCAGAAGCCAGTCGTAATAGGCTTCTTCCAGCGCAATGACATCGTCCTTGACCTGCAGCGCAGCCTCGGTGGCTTGAATGACCTTCGCTCTGCCATCCTTGGGATCGGCGGTGCGGATCACATAGCCCCGCTCCTCCAGTCCTGCCACCAGCCGGGTAACGGCGGCCTTGTCCACGCCCATGTCCTCCACCAGTTCCTGCTGGCTCATGGTTTTGTGGTAGCCGATGTGGCGCAGCGCCTGAATTTGAGAAGGGGTCAGGCCGGTATCCTTGGTGCGGCGAGCTACGAAGCCCTGCGCCCAGCGATTGATCCGGCGAAAGGATATGCGAATATTATTCATAAATGATCATCTCCGGATTTTAGTATAGACCTATTTTGTTGATAGTGTCAACCATTTCTATAAAAAAAGACGGTGTTTTCACACCGTCAAATCTGCATAGGTTCCGCTGCACATGGTCAAAAGATCGTCGGAGGCCAGCTCCACCTGTGCGCCGATGCGCCCGGCAGATACCAGAATGGTGTCCCACAGCTGAGCGGTCTCCTCCACAAAGGTGGGATAGGCCTTTTTCATGCCCACGGGGCTGCAGCCGCCCCGGACATAACCGGTGACCTTATTGATCTCGTTTACATGGATCATCTCCACGTGCTTCTCCCCTGCCGCACGGGCGGCCTTTTTCAGATCCAGCGTGCCGTCGGCAGGGATGACGAACACACAAAACCCGCCGGAAGCACCCCGGGTCACCAGGGTTTTGAACACCCGCTGGGGATCCAGTCCCAGAATGGAGGCCACCGTCACCCCGTCCACATGCTCCTTGCCGTGGGCATAGCCGTGGGGCACATAGGGAATATCGGCCTGCTCCAGCAGGCGCATCACATTGGTTTTATCCTCTGCCATGGCTCAGCCCATCAGCTCAAAAAAGCTCTTGCGGGCATTTTCCACGTGGATACCCATGAGCCGCTCGGCCTCGTCGGCATCCTGGTTCTCGATGGCGGTGAGAATGGCCCGGTGCTCCTGGGTGGAGGCGGCGGCACGTCCCTGCCGCACGGTAGCCACCCGCGCCTTTTGGATATAGTTGTGGAAGGTGGTCAGCATCTGCTTGAGAGGGCGGCTGCGGCAGCTTTCGTAGACGATCTCATGAAAGCGCTGATCCAGAGCGCCCACCTGCAGGTTGTCGCCCCGGCCCAGATAAAACTCCTGCAGCTCCACGATCTCCCGCAGGTCGGAAAGCTCCTCCTCGGTGATGTTCTGGGCTGCACGACGGGCGGCAAGCCCCTCGATACGGGTGCGGATGATATAAATGTCGTCCACATCGCTGCTGGAGATGCCCACCACCACGGCGCCCTTGTTGTGAGTGGTCTTGACCAGGCCTTCCAGCTCCAGCTGCATAAGAGCCTCCCGGATGGGCGTGCGGGAAACGCCCAGTTCGGCGCTGAGCCTGACTTCGGTAAGGCTGGTACCGGGTGCCAGATCGCCGTCCAGAATGGCCTTTTCCAACTGATGAAATACCTGCGCCCGGACGGGAGAGGCGGCACTGACAGATTCGATTCGTTTCATAATGGCATCTCCTTTTGGGAAAAGCCCGCGGCAATGCCGCGGGCGAATGTTCGGATTATCGTCTGCGGTTTTTGCGGCGCTTGGCGCGCTTGCGGTTGATCAGAATGGCATAGACCACCAGAATCACGATCAGTGCAACGATCGAGGCCACAATGATCTTGAAGGTGGTACCAGTGAAGAAAGCAGTGACCCGATCCAGCACATACAGCATGGTGGAACGCTCCACGCTCTCGGCGGCGATCAGATCCAGCTGATACTCCTTGTCCTCATAGCGAACGGTCAGCTCGCCCAGCACGTCGCCGGCGGCAACGGGAGCAACCACGTCTTCAGCCAGTGTATACTCCAGATCCAGATCGGTGGTTTCAAAGGTATTGGGCAGCATGGCGGTGATGTTTTCGGCAGGGCGCACCACAACGGTATCCTTTTCGTCGGCCAGACGGACGGGGACGGTGGTGATGGGTTCGCTGCTGGACAGCATCACCTGCTGGGAATAGCTGGCAGCGCCCCAGTTGAACAGCTTGATGGTCTCTGCAAACTGCATACTGGTGCCTTCCGCCTTTTCGCACCCCAGAACCACGGAATAATAGGTATAATCACCCTTGACGCAGCCGGCCACCAGACACAGGCCTGCGGGCGTGGTGGTACCAGTCTTGATACCGATAGCACCCTCGTAATAATATTCGCCGGTGGATTTTTTGGAGAGCAGATGGTTGGTGGTGTACTTGGTGGTGGTACGGTCGTGCTTGTTGGTGATGGGCAGCACCACCTCGTCCTGTGCCACCAGTTCGGCGATGGTTTCATTCTTCATGACCTCGATGGTCAGAGTCAGCAGATCCCGGGCGGTGGTGTAGTGATCCTCATTGTGCAGGCCGTGGGGATTGGTGAAATGGGTGTTGGTCATGCCCAATTCTTTGGCCCGGTTGTTCATCAGATCCACAAAGCCCTCGATGCTGCCCGAAACGTGGATGGCCAGCGCGTTGGCGGCATCATTGCCCGAACCGATCAGCAAATAGCGCATCAGATCCATAAAGGCGATCTGCTCGTTGTTCAGCAGATAGCTGGCAGAGCCCATCTCGTACAGACCGTCGATGGCCTCGTTGGTGACGGTGACGATGTCATCGGGATTGCCGTATTCCAGCGCCACCAGCGCCGTCATCAGCTTGGTGGTGGAGGCCGGGAAGAGCTTCATGTCGGCGTCCTGCTCCAGCAGAACGGTGTCAGTGTTCAACTCATAGAGGATGGCGGCCTTGGCTTCCACATGATGGGCAGGAGCGGGGGCGGCAAGCACCGGCGTGCAGCACAAAACCGCAGCCAGCAGCAAACAAAGGATTTTTTTCATCATGTTATCGCCCTCCCACACACTCTATCTGATCATTTTAGAGAAAATTCCGTATACTTATACTTATCTTATCAAAAGAAAGACGGGATTTCAACAGGATTTTCCCCTACGGAAAAGAATTCAAAAGTTCTTAAGAAATAAAAAGTGCCGCCCCTTGCGGAGCGGCACTTTCGTGTCCTATGAGAGTCTTATGACAGACAGAGATTCAGATTAGACCAAACCCTGAGCGATCATGGCATCGGCAACGCGCAGGAAGCCAGCGATGTTACCACCGGCGACCAGATCGTAGCCCAGGCCGGCCTTCTCGGCAGCCTCGACGGAAGCGTTGTAGATGTTCTTCATGGTGACCTTCAGGCGCTCATCGACTTCCTCAGCAGTCCAGCTGTAACGCATGGAGTTCTGAGACATTTCGAAGCCGGAGGTAGCGACGCCGCCGGCGTTAACAGCCTTGGAGGGAGCAACGGTGATGTGCTCGCACTTACGCAGCATAGCCAGAGCCTCGTTGGTGGTGGGCATATTGGCGACCTCGATGTAGTACTTGACACCGGAGTCGATGATCTTCTGAGCCCACTCCTCGTTGACGTCGTTCTGGGTAGCGGCGGGCATGATGATATCAACATCCTTCACGCCCCAGCACTTGGTACCGGGAACGAACTCAACGCCGTACTTGTCAGCATAGGGCTTGCAGTGCATGGGATCCTTGGCACGCATCTCCAGGATGAAGTCCAGCTTGTCGCCGGTAACGCCATCGGGATCGTGGATGTAGCCGTCGGGACCAGCGAAGTAGGTGACCTTAGCGCCCAGCTGAGCAGCCTTCTTCATGATACCCCAGCCGACGTTGCCGTAACCGGAGATAGCAATACGCTTGCCCTCGATGGACTCGCCGAAGTGCTTCAGAACCTCAACCAGGTAGTAGACAGCACCGTAACCGGTAGCCTCGGGACGGATCAGAGAACCGCCGTAGCTGAAGCCCTTACCGGTCAGAACGCCGTTCTCCCAAACAGCCTTGATGCGCTTGTACTGGCCGTACAGGTAGCCGATCTCGCGGCCGCCAACACCGATGTCACCGGCGGGAACGTCCACGTCGGGACCAATGTGACGCCACAGCTCGGTCATGAAGGCCTGGCAGAAACGCATGACTTCAGCGTCGGACTTGCCGATGGGGGAGAAGTCGGAACCGCCCTTGCCGCCGCCCAGAGGCAGGCTGGTCAGGCTGTTCTTGAAGGTCTGCTCGAAGCCCAGGAACTTCATGGTATCCAGGGTAACGTCGCTGGCAAAACGCAGGCCGCCCTTGTAGGGACCAATGGCGCTGTTGAACTGGACGCGGAAGCCGCGGTTGATGTGGGGCATGCCGTTGTCGTCAGCCCAGGTCACGCGGAACTGGATCATACGATCGGGCTCGCACATTCTCTCCAGAACGCCGTACTTCTCGTACAGCTCGGCATTCTTCTCAACGATGGGCTCCAGAGACTCGAAGACTTCTTCGACGGTCTGCAGGAACAGCTTCTCGTGGGGATTGCGGGCCTTAACTTCGTCATAAACTCTCTGCATGTACTGATGCATGTGGATGACCTCCCAACAAAATAATTTATATTTTTTGGACATTTGGGCGCAGAAACACCCTTTTACAAGAATATCTTACGCCCCCTGCCCTTAAAAGTCAAGAACTTCCATCGGTAAAAACCTATGAGAAAAAGATTTTTTGTTGGGTTTTTTCTTACGAATTGCCCAAAGTTGGGGATTTGGCAGAGATTTTATTCATTTACTGCTTCATTCTGATAAAATTTCTCTTGCATTTCTGTGATACTGGGCTTAAAATAAATCGTATGTTTTCCTAACGCCCCTCAAAGAGGGAATTTTATTTGATAAAGGAGTTGAGATGTCATGGCAACCGACAAGCTGATCCTGCCCAAGGGCTATGCCCCCCGGCTGAGCGTGCGTGAGACCCAAAAAGGAATCAAGGTGATCAAGGATAATTTCCAGCGGTATCTGGCCGTGGCTCTGAACCTGGAACGGGTCTCTGCCCCGCTGTTCGTGACCCTGCAGAGCGGTTTTAACGACAACCTGTCCGGCGTGGAGCGCCCTGTTCAGTTTGACCTGCTGGATATGCCCGAAAACGAAGTCCAAATCGTCCAGTCGCTGGCAAAGTGGAAGCGCTGGGCGCTGGGTGAATACGGCTTTGAGCCCGGTCGCGGTCTGTATACCGATATGAATGCCATCCGCCGGGACGAGGAGCTGGACAACCTGCACTCGGTCTATGTGGACCAGTGGGACTGGGAAAAGGTCATCACCAAGGAACAGCGCACCGAGGAATATCTGATCAAGACCGTCAAGGAGATCTACGGTGCTCTCAAGCAGACCGCCCGCACCACCTGCTATGAGTTCCCCAGTGTGGATTTCCCCCTGGCCGACGATATTTTCTTCGTCACCTCTCAGGAGCTGGAGGACACCTGGCCCGACCTGACCCCCAAGGAGCGGGAACACGCTATTTGTGCTTTCTATAAGTCGGTGTTCATCATGCGCATCGGCGACAAGCTGAAGAGCGGCAAGCCCCACGACGGCCGCGCCCCCGACTATGACGACTGGCAGCTGAACGGCGACATTCTGGTGTGGAACGACGTGCTGCACCGATCCTTTGAGCTTTCTTCCATGGGCATCCGCGTGGATGAAAAATCTCTCCGGGAGCAGCTGGAAAAGTCGGGCTGTCAGGACCGGGCCGAGCTGGATTACCATAAAAAGCTGCTGGCCGGTGAGTTGCCCTACACCATCGGCGGCGGCATCGGTCAGAGCCGTCTGTGTATGCTGATGCTGCGCTGCGCCCACATCGGCGAAGTTCACGCCGCCGTCTGGCCTCAGGACATGATCGAAACCTGCCGGAAGAACAACATTTTCCTGCTGTAAAACTTCACAGAATGACGAAACCGCCGGAGGAAGTTCCTCCGGCGGTTTTTTATTCCATTTTACTTGTGATACAGCTTTTTGGTCTGATAATTGGGCTCGCAAGTCAAATGGATGCCCAGTTTGCGGTAAATATCGGCATCTACCTGGGGCAAAATCACAGTGGAATGTGCTTCACAGCCCCGCAGCTCGCCCAGTTTGGCTACGGCCTGTGCCGCCTCCTCACCCAGACTGGCACTGATGGCCAATGCCACCAGCACTTCGTCGGAATGCAAACGGGGATTGTGGTTTCCCAGTGCGCCCACCTTCAGCTCCTGAATGGGCTCGATGACGCTGCGGGCGATGAGCAGGGTCTCCCGATCCATGTGACACAGTCCCTTGACGGCGTTGAGCAAAGCTGCGGCAGAGGGACCCAACAAATCGGAAGTACGTCCGGTGACGATGCGCCCGTCAGGCAGCTCAATGGCCACCGCAGGCCGTTCGGTCTCCTCAGCACGAGCCAGCGCCGCAGCCACCACCGGACGATCCTCCACACCGATGGACAGCTGACGCATGAGCATTTCGATTTTCTCCACCGCCACTTCCGAGCCCATATCCCGGCGCAGGTCGCACTTTGCGGCGTAATAGCGGCGGATGATCTCGTCACAGCTGGCCTTGCGGCACACTTCGTCGTCCACGATGGCGTAGCCCGCCATGTTGACGCCCATATCGGTGGGAGAATGATAGGGACTCTTACCGGAGATCTTCTCAAACACGGCATTGAGCACCGGGAAGGCCTCTACGTCCCGGTTATAGTTGACGGTGGTAATGCCGTAATAATCCAAATGATAGGGGTCGATCATGTTGACGTCGTTGAGATCGGCGGTGGCGGCCTCATAGGCCAGGTTCACCGGATGCTTCAGGGGCAGGTTCCAGATGGGGAAGGTCTCGAACTTGGCGTAGCCGGCTGCCACCCCGTGAAGGTGCTCATGATAGAGCTGGGACAGGCAGACGGCCAGCTTGCCGCTGCCCGGACCGGGGGCGGTGACCACCACCAGAGGCCGCTGGGTCTCCACAAAATCATTCTTGCCGAAGCCGTTTTCGCTGACAATGCCCGATACATTATAGGGATAGCCCTCAATGACATAATGGCGTGCCACCTTCAGTCCCAGCTTTTCCAGCTTGTTCTGGAAGGCCTCCACGCTGGGCTGACCGCTATAGCAGGTGATGACCACCGTGCTGACAAACAGGCCGAAGCCCCGGAAGGCGTCGATGAGCCGAAGAACATCCTGATCGTAGGTGATGCCCAGATCGCCCCGGATCTTGTTCTTAACGATGTCACCGGCGTTGATGGCGATGAGGATCTCTGCCTTGTCGGACAGCGCCTTGAGCATCTGGATCTTGCTGTCGGGGGCAAACCCCGGCAGAACACGGGAGGCATGGAAGTCGTCAAACAGCTTGCCGCCGAACTCCAGATACAGCTTGCCGCCCAGATCGTTGATGCGCTTGCGGATCTCTGCAGACTGCTTTTCGATATACAGCTGATTGTCAAAACCGGTGTTGCACATAAAAATGCCTCCCCATTTTTCTTTCTCTCAACAAAATATTATTTTACCATATTTGTGGTTTTTTACAAGTCCGAAGCGGGAATTTTGTCGGAGAAAAAATGCCTGCGGCGCTTGCCGCAGGCATTTTGCAAAACGATTTAACCAAAGACTGCCAGCAGGAAGCCTGCAGCGATGGCAGAGCCGATAACGCCGGCCACATTGGGGCCCATGGCGTGCATCAGCAGGAAGTTGCCGGGATTGGCCTTCTGGCCTTCCACTTGAGAAACACGGGCTGCCATGGGAACGGCAGACACACCGGCAGAGCCGATCAGCGGGTTGATCTTGCCGCCGGAAAGCTTGTACATCAGCTTGCCCACCAGCAGACCGCCGATGGTGGAAACGGCGAAAGCAGCCAGACCCAGTGCCACGATCTTCAGAGTCTCCAGACTGAGGAACCGGGCAGCCACGGTGGTGGCGCCCACGCTGGTGGACAGGAAGATGGTGACGATGTTCATCATGGCGTTCTGGGAGGTGTCGGACAGACGATCGGTGACGCCGCACTCCCGCAGCAGGTTACCGAACATCAGACAGCCGATGAGGGGCGCGGTGGAGGGCAGCAGCAGGATCACAAAAGTGGCCACCAGGATGGGGAAGATGATCTTCTCGGTCTTGGAGACCGCGCGGGCCTGCTCCATCTTAACGGCTCGCTCCTCGGGAGTGGTGAGGGCTCGCATGATGGGGGGCTGGATCATGGGGATCAGCGCCATGTAGGAATAGGCCGCGATGGCGATGGGGCCCAGCAGATGGGGAGCCAGCATGGATGCCAGGAAGATGGCGGTGGGGCCGTCGGCGCCGCCGATGATGCCGATGGAGGCACCTTCGGGGCCGGAAAAGCCCAGCAGAATGGCGCCGAAGAAGGCCACAAACACGCCCAGCTGTGCGGCAGCGCCCAGCATCAGGCTCTTGGGATAGGCCAGCAGGGGGCCAAAGTCGGTCATAGCGCCCACGCCCATAAAAATCAGCGAGGGATAGACACCAGTTTTCACGCCGATGTAGAGAATATCCAGCAGGCCGCCCTGTTTCAGAATGGTGCCGTAGCCGATCTCACCGGCGATGAGCTGATCCCACAGTTCGGGGTGATACAGACCTGCACCGGGAATATTGGTGAGCAGACAGCCAAAGGCGATGCCTACCAGCAGCAGGGGTTCAAACTTTTTGACGATGCCCAGATACAGCAGCACGCAGGCCACACCGATCATGATGAGGTTTTTCCAGCCTCCGTCGGCAAAGAAGCCCGCGAACCCCGAATCCAGCCACAAGGTCTGGAGGGTTCCCAGAATATCCATATTCCGCCCTCCTTATGCGATGACAGCCAGCAGCGCGCCGGTATCCACCGTTGCGCCCTTGGAGACAGCGATCTGTGCCACCGTGCCGTCCTTGGGAGCCAGGATCTCGTTTTCCATCTTCATGGCTTCCAGAACCACCAGGATGTCGCCCTTCTTGACGGCAGCGCCCTGGGTCACGTTGACCTTCAGAATGGTGCCGGGCATGGGAGCGGTGACCTGTTCACCGGCGGCAGCAGCCACGGGAGCAGGTGCGGCGGCAGGAGCAGGGGCTGCAGCGGGGGCAGCAGCTACAGGTGCGGCAGGAGCAGCGGGAGCCACCGGAGCCAGAGCCTCGTACTCGTCCACCAGCATGGCGGAAGTCTCTTCCACTTCCACCTCGTAAACCTTATTATTCAGTGTCACTTTATATCTCATTTTTCTTTGACCTCCCGGATGGATTTGAAGCGCAGCTGATTGAGGGGCTTGCCCAGTCTGTGAGCCACCACTGCCATGACCATGGCAGCCTCCCGCTCGGGCACGTCGTGGAGCAGGATGGTACCGGCAGTGCCCTTGGCTTCTTCCTTCTTGACCTCAGGGGCTGGGGCGGCGGGCTCGACTTCCGCAGCAGGAGCAGGGGCGGGCTTGGCGTTCTTGGCCATCATGACCTTGCCCAGGCCCATGACCACAGCCATCAGCAATACCAGGCCGAAAAACACCACCGCATAGCCCAGCAGGGCAGTGATGCCGGCCTCAAGGATGCCGATATCGGCGGTAAGGGCGGTTTTCATATACAGCATACCGTCCCCTCCTTAGATTTCTTCAATGGTGTACTTGACGGCCCGCTCTTCCCGTTCCTTGCGGCGCTCCAGGAAGGCCTCTGCCACCTGGGGGAAGGCGGCGTAGGACAGAACGTCCTCCTCGGTTCGTGCCAGATCGCCGATCTCGGCCTTATATTTCTCAAAACCGGGCTCCAGCAGGTCGGCAAAGCGGCAGGTCACAGGCTGCTCGTCGCCCAACACCTGCTTGCGGAGATTTTCGTCCACCTGACCGGGAGCTTTGCCGTACTCGCCCCGCAGATAGGCCTTGATCTCCTTGGAGACCATCTTGTAGCGCTCACCAGCCAGCACGTTGTTGGTGGCCTGAACGCCCACCATCTGAGAAGAAGGGGTGACCAGGGGCGGATAGCCCAGATCCTTGCGGACACGGGGCACTTCTTCCAGCACTTCCTGGAATCTGTCCAGTTTGTTCTGGGCAGTCAGCTGCGCCACCAGATTGGACAGCATGCCGCCGGGCACCTGATAGGTCAGAGCATCGGGATCGGTGCCCATGACGATGGGATTGAGCATACCGCTCTTGATGAAGCTGTCGCGGACGGGCTTGAAGAAGTCGTTGATCTCCTTGAGTACATGCTTGTCCAGACCGGTCTGCCAGCCCATCTCCTCCAGCACGTAGTGCATGGTCTCGGTGGGGGGCTGGCTGGTGCCGCCCGACAGGCAGGCAATGGCGCAGTCGATCACATCAGCGCCGGCCTCGGCGGCCTTCAGCAGAGTCATGGAACCCATACCGGTGGTGCCGTGGGTGTGGACCACGATGGGCAGCTTGACGGCCTTCTTCAGGGCGGATACCAGATCAAAGGCCTCCTTGGGGCTCATGATACCGGCCATATCCTTGATGCAGATGGAGTGGCAGCCCATGGCTTCCAGCTCCTTGCCCAACTCTACAAAGCTGTCCAGGCTGTGAATGGGGCTGGTGGTGTAGCACAGGGTGCCCGAAACATGGGCGCCGGCCTTAATGGCCTCGTCCACGGCAACCTTGATGTTGCGCAGATCGTTCAGGGCATCAAAAATACGGATGATGTCGATGCCGCACTCCACGCTCTTGCGGACGAAAGCCCGGACGATATCGTCGGGATAGTGCTTGTAGCCCAGCAGGTTCTGACCGCGGAGCAGCATCTGCAGCTTGGTGTTTTTCACGTGCTTGCGGATGGTACGCAGGCGCTCCCAGGGATCTTCGTCCAGATAGCGCAGGCAGCTGTCAAAGGTGGCGCCGCCCCAGCACTCCAGCGAATAATAACCTGCCTTGTCCATTTTTTCCAGCACAGGCAGAAAATCGGCGATGGGCATACGGGTGGCCATCAGCGACTGCTGACCGTCCCGCAATACCGTTTCGGTGATTTTAATGTTCATATTCCATTCCTCTTTTCTTCGGAATTCAAATCTTTCCCTATTTAGCATTGTATCAAAATTTTACCTCTGCTTCAACGATAAATGTCCCTTTCAAAAGAAATTCTACATTTTTGAGCATTTCTTTGCTTTTTCTTTTGCATTTTTCGCATTCTGTGGTATAGTATAAGGTGATATTTTGTGTACCAGAATGTTTGCATAGTCATTTTAGCCAAAGGAGCGCCTTTGTTTTTATGAAAAAAGACGTAATCATCTCCATCCGCGGCTTACAGGAGTCCCAGGGAGAATCGGAAGATCCCATCACGCTGGTGACTGCCGGGCGTTTTTACCGAAAAAACGGCCTGTATTATATCAGTTATGACGAAACCGAGCTCACCGGGCTGGAAGGCACCCGCACCACCGTCAAAGTGGGACCCGACACCGTCAAGGTCATCCGCACCGGCCTGTACCCCTCCGAGCTGCAATTTGAGCTGGGCAAGCGCCATATGTCGCTGTACCACACCGAGTTCGGCGACCTGTCCATCGTGGTGTCCACCAATCACATCCGCAACACCCTTACCGACGACGGGGGCGAGCTGGACGTGAAGTACACCGTGGAGGTGGCAAACACCCCCGTGGGCGTCAACCATCTGACTTTGAATATTAAAAACGCTGAAGAAGGAGCGATTTGTCAATGAATCACATCCAAAACGCCATGAACCAGGCCGCCGAGCTGATCCGGAAGGCCTATGATACCGCTGTTGCCGAAGGCTTGCTGCCCGAAGCCGAAGTCCGTCCCGTTCAGATCGAGATCCCCAAGGATCTGCGCAACGGCGACTACGCCTCCGGTTTTGCCATGCAGAACGCCAAGGTCCTGCGCCAGAATCCCCGCAAGGTGGCAGAAATTCTGGTGGAGAAGATGGATCTGACCGGCACCTGCTTTGCCAGTGCCGAGATCGCCGGCCCCGGCTTCCTCAACCTGCGTCTGAGCCACAGCTGGTTTGAAAACGTACTGACCAACATCACCGAGGAGGGCGAAAACTACGGCCGCACCGCAGCCGAAAAGCCCGAAAAGGTCATGGTGGAGTTTGTTTCCGCCAACCCCACCGGCCCCATGCACATGGGCAACGCCCGCGGCGGCGTGCTGGGCGACTGTCTGGCTGAGGTGCTGCATCGTGCCGGCAACGAGGTCACCCGTGAGTTCTACGTCAACGATGCAGGCAACCAGATCGACAAGTTTGCTTCCTCTCTGGATGCCCGCTACCGCCAGATCATTCTGGGTGAGGATGCCGTGGAGTTCCCCGAAAACGGCTATCACGGCAACGACATCAAGGTGCTGGCCCAGAAGTTCTTTGAAAAGAACGGCGACGCTTATCTGAACCGTCCCGAAAAGGAGCGCCATGAGGCTCTGGCTGCCTTTGGTCTGGAGAACAACATCCCCGCCATGAAGGCCGACCTGCAGCGCTATCTGATCAACTATGACGTGTGGTTCTTTGAATCTGAGCTGCACAACAGCGACTATGTGGCCGACACCGTCAAGAAGCTGACCGAAAACGGTCATACTTACGAAAAGGACGGCGCCCTGTGGCTGAACACCTCCTATCTGCTGGAGCAGATGTACCGCGCCGAAGGCAAGTCCTCCGAGGACATCGAAAAGCTGGAGCTGAAGGATGACGTTCTGCGCCGGGCCAACGGCTTCTACACCTACTTTGCCGCCGACATCGCCTATCACCGCAACAAGTTTGAGGTGCGCGGCTTCGACCGTGTCATCAACATCTGGGGTGCCGACCATCACGGTCACGTTGCCCGTCTGAAGTGTGCGCTGGATGCGCTGGGCCTCAACGGCAGCGAGCGTCTGGAGATCGTGCTGATGCAGCTGGTGCAGCTGGTGCGTGACGGTCAGCCCGTCCGTATGTCCAAGCGTACCGGCAACGCCATCGCCCTCCATGACCTGCTGGACGAGGTCAGCGTGGATGCCGCCCGCTTCTTCTTCAACTCCCGTCACTCCGCCTCTCCCATCGAGTTCGATCTGGGTCTGGCCGTCCGCAACGACAGCGAGAACCCCGTCTACTACGTCCAGTATGCCCACGCCCGCATCAAGTCCATCCTGAAGGCTCTGGCACAGGACAACATCCCCACCGATGTGAAGTCTGCCGACCTATCCCTGCTGGTGGAGAGCGCCGAGCTGGATCTGATCCGCGATCTGAGCCGCCTGCCCGAGGAGATCCGTCTGGCTGCCGTTCAGCGCGATCCCAGCCGTCTGAACCGCTACGCCACCCAGGTGGCTACCGCCTTCCACAAGTTCTATACCGAGTGCCGCATCAAGGACGCCGCTCCCGCTCTGCGTGAAGCCCGCATCCTGCTGAGCTGCTGCACCGCCGCCGTCATCGAAAACGCCCTGTCCTGCTTCGGCGTTTCGGCACCTGACCATATGTAAATCCCTTCGGAGGAAAACCCACCGGGTTTTCCTCCCTTTTCTATCCGAAAGGAGTTCCCATGAAACATCGCATTCTGGCCTTATGTTTGGCCGTTGTCCTGTTTTCTTGCGCCGTTCCGGCAGTTTTTGCCGTCGAGTTCACCCCCGAGCAGCAGCTGTATCTGCTGCAGGATGTGCAGGAGATTATCCGGGAAGAGGGTCTGGAAAGCACGCCCGAGGATGACCCGCTGGAGCAGGCGCTGAAGGCCGTTCTGAAGGTCGTCCCCACCGAGGAAGTTCTTCTGGAAAAGCTGACAGCCGATCCCCTGCTCTATGAAGTCCTGCTGGACGAGATGCTGTCGGGCTACGATGCCTACACCCAGTATCTTCCTTCGGGCACCTACAGTGCCGTTTATGATCCCGAGACCAACTATGTGGGCATCGGTGTCACCATTCAGGCTCACGCCAAGGGTGCGCTGGTGGTGGAGGTCAACCTCACCGGCGCTGCCGCAAAGGCCGGCATCCGCCCGGGCGACATTCTCATCTTTGGCGCAGGCCAGAGCCTTGCCGGTATGGATGTGAGCGCCATTTCTCAGCTCCTCCGGGGCGAAGCCGGCACGACAGTAGACGTTACCATTCTCCGGGGCAAGGAGAAACTGACTTTTGCCCTCACCCGCACGGCGCTGGTGCAGCGCAACTACTCGGCCACCCCGCTGGAAGAGGACATTTTCTACATGAAATGGAGCCGTATTCAGGATGACGGCAGCTATCTGGTCTTCCGGATGCAGCTGGCACAGCTGGTGCGGGAGGGCTATGACTGCGTGATCCTCGATCTTCGGGATAACCCCGGCGGCAGTCTGGATCTGGCCTTTACCATGGCAACCGATTTTATGGAGGATTCCGGTGCCTTCTTCCGCACACAAGCCCGTGATCCCCGTGGCAAGACCGAACTGGAGCAGAAATACATCATTGCCGAAGGCGACGGTCTGGATGTGCCCCACATTTTTGTGCTGGTGAACGGCGAGTCGGCCTCGGCCTCGGAAATCATCGCCGTCAGCCTCCGGGACAAGGAGGGAGCCACCCTCGTTGGTGAAACCACCTACGGCAAAGGCCGTGCCCAGCAGCACTACGTACTGGACACCGATGCGGGCATCGTGCTGACCACCATGAAGCTGCTGCCGCTGGAAGGGGAAGATTATGACGGCGTGGGTGTGACCCCCGATTTGGAGGTAAAAAACAAGGTGCTCAAGACCAGGGAAAAGATCTCTGTTCCCACTGATGTAGCGCTCGCGCCCTACAGCTGCTCGGACAATGGCGAAGCCCTCAACCGGGCGCTGGTGGCACTGGGTTTATTGGAAACACTGCCCGAAAAGCCTTATCAGCTGGGCGATGACACACTGGCGGCACTGGATCGGCTGCAGGCTGTCTATCAGCTGCCCGACACTGCCCCCGGCGCAGGCATCCCCACTCTGCTGCTGGTCAATCAGCTGCTGGAAGCCCAGCAGGCCGGACAGTACGAGCAGGATCTTCAGCTGGAAGCTGCCATCCAACTGGCAAGAGAAGCCTTAAAATCCGAATAAAGATGCAAAAAAGCGGCTCTCACGAGCCGCTTTTGCATTGTATTTGTTCTTCTCGTAGGGCGTGCAGCCCTCTGCGCGCCTTCCCTAAAACATCTTTAATCTTTTTTCACAAAGCTGAAGACAAAGCCTATCAGCTCGCCCCATGTAAAAAACAACAGATACCGGATCAGATCCATGGGAGATCGCACATCGATGCCCCAGCTGCCCAGAACACCTGTGACATTCAGCCACACCCAGACTTCCCCCAGCAGATACAGCACAGGAGGCACCAGCAGCAGCCACTTGTACCGTAGCTTTCGCCAGAAAAAGGCGGCAATATAGCCAAAAGGTGTCAGGATCAGCAGCAGCGGCCAAAAGAAGGTCAATCCTTTCAGAACACTATGTAGCAAAAACGGGAACTTCATCATTTCGCCATCAGCTCCTTCCTTTTGCGAAATTTTACCACAATTTTCTTTTGCTAACAAGGTTTACAAATCTTAAGAATTCTGAATTTTATCTTCAAATGCTTCCCGCAGAGTTTGCGCTGCCGCCGGAATGTCCTCCAGCTGCAAGCCCGCAAAACCCAGCACCAGCGTGCTTTCGGGGCAGTCACACGCCCGGCAATAGCTGGACAGCCCCCGCACCGGCACTCCGGCCTTTGCAGCCTGTGCCACCAGCCATTCCTCGGATTTACCCGGCACGGTCAACAGAAAATGCAGTCCCGCCTGTGCGCCCCAAACCTGTGCACCGGGGATTTTCGCCAGTTCCTCCAGCAAAACCTGCTGCTTTTTCCGGTACAGATTGGCCGCCCGGCGCAAATGCCGCCCGTAAAGTCCCCGCTGCAAAAAGGCCGCCAGTGTTTGCTGCTCGAAGCGGGACACGGTGGATGCCGCAAAGCCCAGCCGCTGCTCATAGACCGGCAGCAGCCGCCGGGGCAGCACCAGATAGGCCACGCGGATGGAGGGCGCAATGGAACGGGAGAAGGTGCCCACATAGATGACCTTTCCCCCGTCATCCAGACTTTGCATGGCGGGGATGGGACGGCTGGCGTAACGGAATTCGCTGTCGTAATCATCCTCCACGATGAAGCGGTTCTCGTCCTCTCTCGCCCAGCTGAGCAGCGCCGCCCGGCGGCTGACAGGCATGGTACAGCCCATGGGAAACTGATGAGAGGGTGTGACAAAGGCCACGGTGGCACCGCTTTCCCGCAGCTTGTCCTCCCGCAGGCCGCTGTCATCCAGCGGAATCATCCTACAGGCACGCCCGTGGTTGCGCAAAACCTGCCACGCGGCATAATAGCCCGGGTCTTCCAGCCCGTAGACGCTGTTTTCCGGCAAGACCTGCACCAAAACATTGAGCAGATATTCCAGACCGGCTCCCACCACGATCTGGTCGGGCTGACAGCGCACGCCCCGGTATTCCCGCAAAAACTCTGCCAGCGCCTGCCGGAAGGCCATGTCGCCCTGGGCTTCTCCCCGCTGCAGAAGCTGGGGATTCTGGGACACCACTTCCCGGCTGAGCCGTGCCCAGGAGGCATAGGGGAACACACCGGTGTCCACCGCGCCGGTGGAAAAATCGTACCGCGCCTGCTCCCGAGGCACGGGAGCCGCACACGCCGTCGATGCAGGCGTGCGGCTCACCGGGCGGTACAGGTCAGCACTGACATAATAACCGCTTTTGGGTCGGGCGCGGAGGTAGCCCTCGGCAGTCAGCATGCCGTAGGCGGTTTCCACCGTGCTCTGGCTGATGTGCAGATGGGCGCAAATTGCCCGTTTGGAGGGCAGTTTTTCACCGTTTTTCAGCCGTCCCGCCTCAATTTCTTCAATAATATAGCGATAAAGCTGCTCATACAGGGGCTTTTTGTCCTCGGGCTGCAGCTTGAAGGTGAAGTTTTCCATAAAGTGACCTCCCCGAATCGTAAAATAGACAGGGTCAGTTTTCTTTCAGCATACCACAATTATTCTCTTCAGGCAACAAAAAGCGGCTCTTTCGAGCCGCTTTTGCTTATTCTTCGTACCGATAAATTCTTCCGCAGCGGGGGCAGGCCAGCTTGGGACTGCCAAAAAACTTCAGCGGTGCCACAGACTTGCCGCAATAGGGGCAGCGCAGTTTTTTGAAGCGAATGACCTGCGATACCACCACCAGAACAGCTGCTACGGCAAACCACAAAGGCTCCCGGTGGGTCTGCTCCATGGCGCTGTAGGCCGCCAGCATGACAGCACCCAGCGAGGCAAGGACGATGCCCATGGACACCCACGCCCACTTTTTGCCCAGCGTCCGCTCCTCGTTGAGGAAGGGATCGGGCAGAGGCTCGCTTTTCACCGGCTTGCCGTTTTCAAAGGTCACCGACCAGCCCTGCCCCGGCTCCCGCTGCCACTCGTAGCGGCTGGCGTTGCTTTCGGGGAACAGGTCGGTCATGATGGCGGCGATCACGCCGCCGTGTGTGATGAGGATGACATCCTGTCCGTTGGCCAGCAGAGCATCAAAGGCCGGGCGCACCCGGTTTGCCACATCCTCGCCGCTTTCACCGCCGGGACAGCGGTTGCGGGCGTTGTCTCCCGACACCCACTGCTGATAATCCTCCCGTTCCTTCAGCTGGCTGTAGCTCTGCAGCTCAAAAGCGCCGAAGTCGATCTCCCGAAAGGCAGGCATCTGCTCGTGCTCCACCTCACCGTAGATCAGCCTGAGGGTCTGCTCGGTGCGCTGCATTCCCGAGGTGATGATTCTGCAGCCTTCAGCTTTGGGATAGCCGCCTCGGGCGACCATTTTGCGCAGTTCGGCCTCGCCCTCGGGTGCCAGGGGCAGGTCGGATTTTCCGCAGTACAGATTTTGCAGATTTGCCACGGTAGCACCGTGACGGATCAGATGAATTCTTTGCATCATTTCAACCTCTGGGGCAACCCACAAAAGATTCGGGTGACGGTTTCGGCATCCATGCTGAGAGCGCTCAGCATCCGTCCGCAGGCCTCCCGCCACGCCCGTGTTTCGGCATCCAGCGGCACCACGCCGCAGGAAATATCATCACAAATCAACACGCTTTCCTTCCAGCGGTCTTTTTCCTGCAAAAGCACCGTTTTGGGCTCCTGCCCCTGCCGCAGGCAGCAGAGAGCAAACCGCTCCAGATGGGTGATGCATTTTGCAGAAAGGTCAGGAAGAGCCTGTTCGGTACATTCCACAATCTCGGCATCCTTCAGGTCGAACCGGGCTTTTGCCCAGTCGGTTTTGCCCTGAAAGGCGCCGCCAATGATCAGGTGCATGGTCATTCCTCCTTACAGCAGTGCCAGCGCCGCTGCGCCGCACAGTTCTCCCAGTGTCAGAGCAAAGCCCGACACATCGCCCGACATTCCGCCCAGCTGCCGGGAAGCATACCAAACAGCCAGACCGTAGCCCACAGCGCCTGCGGCGGGGGCGATCCCCTGCCATCCCCAGACCAACGCAAGGCTGCAGGACAGCATCAGGCACACAACCGGCAGACAGAGGGTGTTCCACCGCTCTTGTTTGTCAAAAACACCGGCGTACTGACTGTGTCCCATAGGCTTCATGCAGGTAACGGCGATAGCCGCCGCCGAACGTACCGCCACCGGCAGCAGTACCAGCGGCACAAGGGGAACTTCTCCGCTGTCAAGCCACAGGGCAAAGCTGCACAACGCCAGCAGTGTCATGCCGATGACGGCAAAGGAGCCAACATGGGAATCCTTCAGAATCTGCTGCCGCTTTTCCAGATCCCGCCGGGAGAAAATAGCATCGCAGCAGTCCATAAAGCCGTCCAGATGGATGCAGCCGGTGAGCAAAAAGGGCGCTGCCGTCAGCAGAAAGGCCCGCGCACCGCCGGCAGGCAAAAAGGTGAGCAGGCACCACAGGCCGCCCACCACCAGTCCCAGCAAAGGGAAGCAGGACAGCATCCGGGGCCGGGCTTTTTCATCCCAGATCTTTACCGGACAGGGGATGGCACAAAACATTCCCCAGCACATCCAGAAGGCGTACCACCATTTTACCATTGGGGCAGCACCCCCTTGTGGACGGTGATGTTGCCGCCGCACAGCTCGGCTACACAGTCGCACCGGGCAGCCAGCGCCCGGTCGGCATCGGCAAGCCCCTTGCGGTAGGCCTGTGTCAACTCGTCGTAGTGCGCCGCATCGGAATAAATGAAGTCGCTGACGAACACCACATTTTCAGCGTGATCCGCCAGTGCCAGAAGATCTTCCTTCACCCGTTGGGGCGCCGTCAGATCGGGGTCGACACCGGGAAACATTTCGTTTGCCAGCAGGGCGGTAACGCTGTCGAACAAAAACGAACCGTTGATATCTTTATCCATAATACTTTTCGTAATATCTTTTCCGCACTCCAGCGTGGAAAAGCCCCATCCTTCCCGTTCCTGCAAATGACGGGCAATACGGGCATCGTCCTCGGCATCGTGTGGAATCATGGTGGCGACATAATACATTGGGCCGCCCTTTGCCAGCACCCGTGTCAGGTACTGTGCCAGGGTAGATTTGCCGTTTTTCGCGCCGCCGGACAGAAAAATCGTCATTTTTCTGCCTCCTTTACGGTAAACTGGTCACCTTTTCGTATTTCTTCCAGATAATCGTCGTTGATAGCAGCTTCCGCAAAGGTTGCCATCTCGTTCATGACGGCACAGGCCGCCTCCATGGTCAAAAAGGCCAGCGGACAGCCGCTGCCCTCTCCCAGACGCATATCCAGCAGCAGGAAGGGCTGCAAGCCCAGTTCCTTGACAGCGATGCTGTAGCCCACCTCAAAAGAGGCGTGAGAGGGGAACAGAAAATCCTTCACGTGGGGGCACAGCCGTGCGGCACACAGAGCTGCCACCACCGAGATGAAGCCGTCGATGACCACCGGGATGCGCTCAGCGGCAGCGCCCAAAAACACGCCGCACATGGCGCACAGGTCAAAGCCGCCCACCTTGGCCAGCACGTCAATGGGGTCATTGGGGTCGGGCTGATGCTTGTCCAGCGCCTCCCGGATGACCTGCTTTTTCACGGCAAAAGCGCTGTCCAAAAGGCCGCCGCCCCGTCCGGTGACAGCCTCCACCGAGGCTCCGGTCAGCGCCGCCAGCACGGCGGAAGAGGTAGTGGTATTGCCGATACCCATTTCGCCCACGCCCAGCACGTCCACGCCCTCAGCCTTGGCGATGCAGGCCTGCTCAATGCCTGCCATCATCGCCTGCAGCGCCTGCTGCCGGGTCATGGCGGGCTCGTGACGGAGATTTTTGGTGCCGTAGGCCACCTTTTTGTTGACTACGGCGGCGCAGGGCACGTCGGACATGACGCCCACATCCACCACCACGATCTCATCGCCAAAATGGTGTGCCAGCGCAGACGCCCCCGTCATGCCCCGGGTCAGATTGATGGTCTGGGCCAGCGTGACGCTCTGGGGCGTTGCCGAAACGCCTTCGGCACACACGCCGTTGTCGGCACACAGCACCACGATGCGGCGTTTTTTCAGCTGATTGTGCACCTTTCCGGTGACGCCCGCCAGACGGATTCCGATCTCTTCCAGCTGTCCCAGACTGCGGGGCGGCTTGGCAAGGCTGGCCTGCCGCGCCCGGGCGGCCTCCATGGCAGCCTGATCGGCGGGACGGATAAATGCGATGGTATTCTTCAATGCGGTTTCCATAAATTATTCCTCGATCCAACCCTGCTCTGCCAACCAGTGGCAGGAGGGTGCAGCTTCCAGTGTTTCCAGTGTCCAGGTGGCATCGGGTGCCAGCTCTGCCAGCAACTTGAGGGTTTCCGCCATGGGGATGGTGCCCCGATCCAGATGATCGTGAAAATCCCAGCCGCCCTCGTTGTTGTGGATGTGCACGTGTCCCAGCCGGGGCGCCCAGCGGCGCACCCAGGTCTCCACCGGGATATCCGACACTTCGGAGTTGGCGTGACCGATGTCCAGACACAGCTTCAGCCGGGGATCATCCACCGCCTCCACGATGGAGGCCGTCATATTCGGTTCCCCTTCCAGTACATTTTCCAGCAAAAACTCGGCGTTTTCCGGTTTGTCCTGCAGAAATTCCTTCCAGAAAGCAACCGATTTTTCGGTGAACCATTGGGGGAAATAAATCAGTGGAATATATCCGGAATGGACTACCATCCGGTGAATGCCCAGCTTTTGCGCCATTTTCCAGGCCTGCTCGTAGCGCATCCGGGTGATGCGCACTACCTCCGGCTCAATGGCGGCAGGGCAAAGCTCATTGAAGGGAGCGTGTAGTACCCGGTGGGAAATTCCTTCCATCTGCTGTTCCGCCCGCCGGATCATCTCGGGATCTTCCAGATTGACAGCGGTGCAAAAGGTGTCACATTCCAGCCCCAGCCCGTACTGCATTGCCGCTTCCCGGCAGCCCGCGGAGATAGTAGCCACATAGATTTGATGATTTCTGGACATGAAACGGCTCCCTTCGGCAGTTTTTCTTCATTATAACACCCTTTCCGGCAAAAGGCCACTTGTATTTGCAGTCTTTTTTCAGTACAATGTGGTTGACATATCATCCATCATCAAGGAGGTCGTGTTTTTATGATCCGTTTTGACTGCGACTATCTGGAAGGCGCCCATCCTGCCATCCTGCAGAAGCTGGTGGAGACCAACATGGATCAGACCATCGGCTACGGCGAAGATCCCTACTGCGCCGCCGCCGCCGAAAAGATCCGCAAGGTCTGCCAGACTCCCGATGCCGCCGTGCATTTCCTGGTGGGCGGCACCCAAACCAACACCACCGTCATCTATTCCATCCTGCGCCCCCACGAGGGTGTGCTGGCCGTTACCACCGGCCACATTAACTGCCACGAGGTCAACGCCATTGAGGGCACCGGCCACAAGGTGCTTGCCATCCCCGGCGAAAACGGCAAGCTGACCCCCAAGGCCATTGAGGATGCCTATCTTGCCTGGAAGAACGATTTCTCCTGGGAACACATCGTCAAGCCCGGCATGGTCTATGTTTCCCAGTCCACCGAGACCGGTACGCTGTATACCAAGGCCGAGCTGGAAGCCATCTCCTCCATGTGTAAAAAGTACAAGCTGCCTCTGTTTCTGGATGGGGCCCGTCTGGGCTATGCTCTGGCAGCCGACGGCTGTGACCTGACCCTGCCCGACATCGCCCGTCTGTGCGATGTGTTCTACATCGGCGGTACCAAGCAGGGCGCTCTGTTCGGCGAGGCTGTGGTCATCCCTGATCCCAACTTCATTGACAGCTTCCGCTCCCTCATCAAGCAGCGGGGCGGTCTGTTGGCAAAGGGTCGTCTGCTGGGAATCCAGTTCGATGTGCTGTTCACCGACGACCTGTACTTCAAGCTGAGCCAGCACGCCATTGATCTGGCCAAAAAGATCAAGAAGGGCTTTGAGGATAAGGGCTACGACTTCATGTGTGAAAGTGCCACCAATCAGCAGTTCCCCATCCTGTCCTATGAACAGATCGAGCGGCTGAAAAAAGACTTCTCCTTTGACGACTATGGCCCCGCCGACGAAAACCACCGCTATGTGCGTTTCTGCACCAGCTGGGCCACCACCGAGGAAAACGTCAACAAGCTGCTGGAAGCCATCTGATAACCGATTTGAAAAGACCGCTGCGGCGGTCTTTTTCTTTTACATTTACAAAAGATTTATACTCTTTTTCGCCATTTCATGATATGATAAAAGGTACGAAACTGTATCAGAGGTGATTTTCACCATGAGTTTTATCGAATTCAAAGATGTTGTCAAAAAATACACCGTGGGTGAGCAGGAAATCTATGCCGTCAACGGCGTGACTTTTTCCATCGAACAGGGCGAGTTCTGCATCATCGTCGGCTCCTCGGGCGCGGGCAAGACCACCATTCTCAATATGCTGGGTGGTATGGACGGCTGCACCTCGGGCACCATCCTGCTGGACGGGCAGGAGGTTTCGGCCTTTAACCCCCGTCGCCTGACCGAATATCGCCGCCACGACGTGGGCTTTGTGTTCCAGTTCTACAATCTGGTGCAGAACCTGACGGCGGTGGAAAACGTGGAGCTGGCCTCCGAGATCTGCAAGAATCCTCTGGATCCCCGCAAGACGCTGGAGCAGGTGGGTCTGGGACACCGACTGGACAACTTTCCCGCCCAGCTTTCGGGCGGCGAACAGCAGCGGGTGGCCATCGCCCGTGCACTGGCAAAGAATCCCAAGCTGCTGCTCTGCGACGAGCCCACCGGCGCTTTGGACTACGTAACCGGCAAGAGTATCCTCAAACTGCTGCAGGACACCTGCCGCACCACCGGAAAGACGGTCATCGTCATCACCCATAACACCGCCCTCACAGCCATGGCTGACCGGGTCATCCGTGTAAAAAGCGGCCAGATCGTGGGCAACGAGGTCAATCCCTCTCCCACCCCCGTGGAGTTGATCGAATGGTAAAGGGTACGTTTTTCAAGGAGTGTTTCCGCTCTATTCGGGGCAGCTTCAGCCGGTTTCTGGCGATTTTTCTCATCGTGGCACTGGGCGCGGGCTTTCTGGCCGGTTTGCTGGCCACCACCCCCGATATGCGCCATACGGTGAGCGAGCTGTATCGCGAAACCAACCTGTACGACCTGCGCATCGCAGGCAATCTGGGTCTGGAGGAAGCCGATCTGCAGGCCATCGCCGCTGTGGATGGCGTGGAGGCCGTCATGGCAGCCAAATCGCTGGATCGGGAGCTGTCGCTGGCTTCCGGCGACACGCTGGTGGGCCGCTTCCATGCCATCACAGACTGGGAAGGACAGGATCGCGCCCTTATGAACCGCAGCAAACTGGCCGAGGGCCGTTGGCCCCAGTCTCCCGATGAATGTGTCATCGAAGAGAGCGAAGAAATCTATCAGGGCGCGCTGGGCATCGGTCAGGTGCTGACCCTGCTGCCGCCGGAGGATGACGATCCCGAGGATGATGAAGCCCCTGAGGAGCCCTTTACCCAGCAGCAATTCACCATTGTGGGCATTGCTGCCAGCGGCACCTATGTTTCCATGGTGCAGCGGGGCAGCACCACGCTGGGCAACGGCACGGTTGGCGTCATCGTCTATGTGCAGGATGATGTGATCGACACCGATTATTACACCGACATTTATGCCGTGGTGGAGGGCGGACACGAGGCCGAGGCCTTCACCCAGACTTATGACGATCTGGTTGCCCCCGTACAACAGGCGGTGGAGGCTCTGGCCGAAACCCAAAAGCACGTCCGCGCCGACCGACTCCGCAGGGATGCCCAGGAGGAGCTGGACGAAGCCAAACAGGAGCTTGCTGACAAAACTGCCGAGGGCGAGCAGGAGTTGGCTGACGCTCTGAAAGAACTGCAGGACGGCGAGCAGGAGTATGCCGATGGTCTCATCGAGCTTGCCGACGGCAAACAGGAACTGCTGGACGGCAGACAGGAAATCGCCGATGCCCTCGTTGATCTGCGGGAGGGTGAGCAGGAGCTGGCCGACGCCCTCATCGAGTTGCAGGACGGCGAGTTGGAATATGCGGACGGGCTGCAGGAGATCGCCGATGCCGAGATAGAGATCGCCGACGGACAAAAGGAACTGGACGATGCCTATGTGGAGATCCAGGACGCCAAGCGGGAGTTGAAAAAGGCTCTCAGCATTCTGGAATCGGGACAGCAAGAATTGGATGAAGGGCGGGCGCAGCTGGATGCGGCTCAGGAGCAGCTGGATGCCGGTCAGGCCCAGCTGGACGCCGGCAAAGCCCAGCTGACCCAGCAGGAAGCCCAGCTGGAACTGGGCTATCAGTACGGTATGGTCACGCCGGAGGAGTATCAGGCCGGCAAAGTCCAGATCGCCGCCGGCAAGCAATATCTGGATCAGCAACAGGCCCAGCTGGATGCAGGCAAGCAGGCACTGGAGGATGGACGCGCCGAACTGAACGCCGGTGGGCGGGAGCTTTCCAAGGGCTGGGACGAGTACGAGGCCGGTGCCGAAGAGGTGCGACAGGCCGACATCGACTACCGCTGGGGTCTTTACAAGCTGCAGCTGGCCCGGGAAGAACTGGAAGAGGGCAAGCAGGAGCTTGCCGATGCCAGAATCGAGCTGGACGACGGCTGGAAGGAATATAACGATGGCGTAGCCGACCTGAAGGACGGCTGGGCAGAGTACTACGACGGCCTGCAGGAGCTTGCCGACGCTGAAATCGAAATCGCCGATGCCGAAGTGGAGCTTGCCGATGCCCGGATCGAGCTGGATGACGGTTGGAAGGAATACGAGGACGGCAAGCTGGAGTTTGACGAAAAAATCTACGATGCCAACGCCAAGATCCGGGATGCACAGGATCAGATCGACGACATCGACGAGCCTGAATGGTACGTCCTCACCCGCGGCGAAAGCAACGAAAGCTACATTTTCTACGACAGCGACACCCAAAAGGTGTCTGCCATCGCAAAGGTCTTTCCCATTTTCTTCTTCCTTGTAGCGGCACTGGTGGCTTCCACCACCATGACCCGTATGATTGACGAAGACCGGGGTGCCATCGGCACCCTGAAGGCGCTGGGTTATTCCAACGCCGCCATCGCGGGCAAATACCTGTTGTATGCATCTCTGGCCTGTGTCGCCGGCGCGGCAGTGGGTCTTTCGGTGTTTTTGCCCCTGTTCCCCTGGGTCATCGCCCAGGCTTACGCCCTGATGTATAACCTGCCGCCCATTCAGGGAGGGGATCACGGCGTGTATATCCTGCTTTCGGCAGGGCTGATCCTGCTGGCGGTACTGCTGTCCACGCTGGGCGCCCTCAAGAGCGTGCTGGAGGACAACGCCGCCGCCCTCATGCGTCCCAAAGCGCCCCCGGCGGGCAAGCGCATCCTGCTGGAGCGCATCCGCCCCCTGTGGAGCCGTATGAAATTCACCCACAAAGTCACGGCGCGCAATCTGTTCCGCTACAAAAAACGGTTCTTTATGACGGTCATCGGCATCGCGGGCTGCACTGCTCTGCTGGTGGCAGGCTTCGGTCTGCGGGATTCCATCAGTGACATCGTGCAGATCCAGTTCACCCAGCTGCAGAATTACAATCTGACTCTGTCGCTGGAGCACGAGGGCGACGACGTGGCCGATCGGCACATCGCCGCCATTCTTGCCGACCAAAACCGCATCACCGACCATCTGACAGTACATATGGAGTCGGGCGAGGGCTTCATTCCCACCCGTACCACCGAGCTGGGCATCGTGGTCACCGACGATCCTGCCGCGCTGACCAGGTTCCACACCTTCCGGGATCGTCTGACCGGTCAGCCCGTTGCCTTTGACGGTTCGGGAGTCATTCTCACCGAAAAGGCCGCAAAGGTGCTGAACGCAGAGGTGGGCGGCACCCTCAGCCTGCGCAATCAGGACGAGATCGAGGCCACGGTCCCGGTGGCGGGTATCTGCGAAAACTATGTGCAGGGCTACGTCTTCCTCAGCGAAGACCTGTACGAGCAGGCCTTTGGCGAAGACTGCACCTTTGATACGGTGTTTGCCAAGGCCATCGAGTCGGGCAAGGCCGACCGGGACGCACTGGCGATCCAGCTGCTGGAAATCGACAATGTCACCGGCGTGAGTTTCTCCACCACCACCATCGAAACCTTTGACGATATGCTGTCCAGCATCGATTACATCGTCATTCTGCTGATCGTGGCGGCGGCGGCGCTGGCCTTTGTGGTTCTGTATAACCTGACCAACATCAACATCTGCGAACGGCAGAAGGAGATCGCCACCCTCAAGGTGTTGGGCTTCTACCGCCGGGAGGTGTCGGGCTATATCTTCCGCGAGACCATTCTGCTGTCCATCATCGGCACGGTCATTGGCCTTGCGGTGGGCGTGGTGTTCCATCAGTTTGTGGTGCAGACCGCCGAGGTGGATGCCGTCATGTTCGGTCGTGTGGTCAAGCCCATGAGCTTTGTCTATTCGGCGGCTATGTCTATGGTGTTCACCCTGCTGGTGAGCCTGTTTATGCAGAAAAAGCTGCGAAAAATCGACATGGTGGAATCGCTGAAAGCACCCGAATAAACGCAAAAAAGCCGCCCGGCCGGGCGGCTTTTTTCTATGTTTACTTACTTCTTGCGGAACAGGGCGTAGGAGGGATAGCGGTTGTCGCAGTCCTTGGCCAGCGTGGCGATATCCACATAGGCCAGATTGCCTTCCACGCGGACCTTGCCCTTGCGGCCTTCGGTTTCATACTTGCCGGGACGCATGGAGGGATCCATAGTGCAGATCTCGCGGCCCTTGGCAGACACCAGCACGATGAAGTGACCGCCAGAGGTAAAGACACCGGTCCAGCCGGGACGGTCGCCGCCGGAGTTGGCGATGGCCATACCCTCTCCGTTCTGCAGGAACTGCTGCATCTTGCCGTGGTCACAGGTATATTCCACCGTCAGACCAAACTTTTCGCAGACAGCGGGAGCCAGCAGGGTGATCTCGGTGCCGGTCTCGTCATGAGCGTTGACGGAATCGGCCAGCGCCACAGCCTCGGCGGGAGTGAAAGTGTGATCGGTCAGGTTCTCCACCACCATGCAGGCAGAGCACAGACCGCAGCCGCTGGAGGCCACAGTGCCGTCACCGTAGGGGATCTCGGGATAATCCAGCTGGTTCCAATATTTGTATTCCATAGAGAAAACGCTCCTTTTTTGTTGAATTCTGGCTTCAGTTTATCACGGTATGACGGGAAAGTAAAGTTAAATTCTTGCTTCCATCCAGTCCAGCACGTCCTGCCAGACCTGCTCCTTGAAGACCTCGTTGAGCACCTCGTGCCGCCCGTTGGGGTACAGCTTGCACTGCACGTCGGTGCAGCCGGCCTGCACAAAGCCCTGATAGGCCCGCTCCACGCCCTTGCCCTGTTCGCCCACCGGATCCAGCGCCCCGGCGAAGAAGAAGGCCGGAGTCTCTTTGTCCATCAGGGTCAGGTTCTCCCGGTCACCGATGAACAGCAGACCGCCCAGCATATCCTGGTACAGGCTGACGGTGGGCAAAAACTGGCAGCCGGGATCCTGACAATAGGTATCTACCACCTCGGTATCCGAGCATACCCAGTCACACTCGGTGCGGTTGGGGCGGAACGCCTTGTTATAGGGGCCAAACAGCATGGATTTCATGAAGGACGAACGGTAGTCGGTGCCCTTGAGCCTGATGAGCAGCGAGCACAGGGCGTACCCGGCCTTCAGCAGGCCGTCGGGCTGCTGGGCCGTGCCAGAAATCAGTGCGCCGGTCACCCGTCCGGGGTACTGGATCAAAAAAGTTCGCGCCACAAAAGAGCCCATGCTGTGTCCCAGCAGGAAATAGGGCAGGCCGGGATATTCCGCCGCCATACGGCTCTGCAGCCGCTCCACATCCTGCACCACCTTGTTCCAGCCGTCGGTTTCGGAAAACAAACCCATCCGCTCAGGCTCCTGCCAGCTTTCGCCGTGACCCAGATGGTCATTGCCCACCACCACAAAGCCCCGCTCTGCCAGCCAGTGGGCAAAGTGGTCATAGCGCTCGATATATTCGCAGATGCCGTGAGCAATCTGCACCACCGCCCGGGGAGCTTCCTCCCCTTGCCAGACCACGGTGTGAATGTTAGTACGTCCATCGACGGAGGGATAGAAAAATTCTCTGCAAGTGACCATAAAACCGCTCCCTTTCGACAATTTTGTGCTATAATCTGATTATATTGTAAGTCTGAAGTGATTTTCTGTCAAATCAACCGGAGGTCAAGGCTATGCGTGATTATATTATCGCTCTCGACCAGGGCACCACCAGCTCCCGCGCCATTGTTTTCGACAAGCAGGGTGCCATCGTCAGCCAGGGTCAGTATCCTCTGCCCCAGCACTATCCCCAGCCCGGCTGGGTGGAGCACGACCCCATGGACATTCTGCGCACCCAGCTGATGTCGCTGGCAAGCGCCTGGGAAAAGGCCGGGCTTTCCCCCGGACAGGTGGCCGCCATCGGCATCACCAACCAGCGGGAAACCGCCATCGTCTGGGAAAAAGCCACCGGAAAGCCGGTGATGAACGCCATCGTTTGGCAGTGCCGCCGCACCGCCGAGGAGTGTGAACGGCTGGAAAAGACCGGCATCGGCGATTATATCCGGCAAAAGACCGGCCTGCTGATCGACGCCTATTTTACCGGAACCAAAATCTCGTGGATTCTGGACCATGTGCCCGGTGCCCGGGCCAAAGCGGAAAATGGAGAGCTGTTGTGCGGCACGGTGGACAGCTGGCTCATCTGGAATCTGACGGGGGCGCACGTTTCCGACTATTCCAACTGCTCCCGCACCATGCTGTTTGACATCGACAAGCTTTGCTGGGACGAGGAGCTGTGCCGTGCCCTGCGGGTGCCCATGTGCATGCTGCCCCGACCGGTTTCCAACAGCGAAATTTACGGTAGAATCCGACCGGGTATCCGTGGCATTGAAACGTTGGAGGGCATCCCGGTGGCAGGTGCCGCCGGCGACCAGCAGGCCGCCCTCTTCGGTCAGTGCTGTTTTGCCCCCGGTCAAGCCAAGAACACTTACGGCACCGGCTGCTTCACCCTGATGAACACCGGCGATCAGTCCCTTCGTTCGGAAAACGGCCTGCTGACCTCGGTGGCATGGCAGCTGGGCGGCAAAACCTGCTACGCATTGGAGGGCAGCGTCTTCAACGCAGGCGCCTCCATCCAGTGGCTGCGGGATGAGCTGCAGCTCATCGGCTCGGCTCATGAGACCGACATTCTGGCCGAATCGGTGGCTGACAACGGCGGCGTTTATCTGGTATCGGCCTTTACCGGTCTGGGTGCTCCCCACTGGGATATGTACGCCCGGGGTGCCATTCTGGGTCTCACCCGGGGCGCCACCCGCGCCCACATTGCCCGAGCGGCGTTGGAGGGCATCGCCTATCAGGTGGCTGATCTTGTCAGCACCATGGAAAAGGATCTGGGAAAGCCCCTGTCCAGCCTTTGGGTGGACGGCGGCGCATCGGTGAGCAATTTTATGATGCAGTTCCAGGCCGACCTGCTGCGCTGCAGCATCTACCGGCCCAAAATGGTGGAGACCACCGCTGCCGGTGCGGCCTATCTGGCAGGACTTGCGGTAGGTCTGTGGGACAGCCAGGAGGAAATCGCCAAAAACCGCAGTCTGGAGCAGGTATTCGCCCCAAAAATGCCTGCCGAGCAGGCACAGCAATATCTGCACCAGTGGCATCGTGCAGTGGCCCGCTCTCTCAGGTGGGAGGAATAACCCAACAAAAAACACCCGGAAGCGACGCTTCCGGGTGTTGCTTTTTACTTCTTGTCGGCGTAGGCCTTGAGGGTCTCCATGTCCACCGTGATGTTGGTTTCGGGGGGAATATTGGCATCCTTCTGCTGCATGAACTGCAAAAACCGCACGCCCAGCAGATTGTTGGCGTAAAAATATTCCTTGGTGCGCCGGTTGCAAGCCACCACGAACATCACCGAAGTCAGGTGAGACCAGTTCATCTTGGCAGAGCCGTTTTCAATGCGGGAGATGGTGATGCGGGACAGGCCGCACAACTCACCAAAGCCCTCCTGGGTAGCACCCAGCAGTTCCCGGATCTTGGGCAGTTCAGCCGCCAGCGCGCTGCACATGGCGCGTTTTTCTTCAGCAGATAACGTGATCATGCAACCATCCTCTCACTTTTCCCAATCTTGTACAAAGTATAGCAAGAAACTATCGAAAAAGCAAGAAAAAAGTCATAACTTATGCAAAAAAACACATAAGTTCTCCAGGTCTTTAACGATTACAGCTTGAGCTGCATCTCGATACTGCCGCCGTGGCTGATCACACCGGTGGGCTGAAATCCCAGCTTTTCATAAACGTGTCGTGCCACCGCATTTTGAGGATCGCAATCCAGACAAAGGTTATCATACCTTCCGGATTCTTTTGCCAACCGAATCAGCAATTCCACAGCCTGGGTTCCGTACCCCTTTCCGGTATACTCCTCAGGGAACATGATTCTCCAAAGAATCAGCTGTTGCTCCTCCATATCCTCTTCCAGAAGCAAAAAACCTACCGGCGTTTCCTCTTCGTAGATAGCCGCCGGAAATACATCTCCGTCCTCTCGATAAAGCCACGCCTGCGCCAATGATACGGCGTTAGAAGCAACAAAACCTTCTCCGTCAGGGCGCTTCATGGAAAGGATGGCTTCAAAATTATCCTCTGTTATTTTTCGGAATGAGATCATAGCTTTCACCTTACAGCTTGAGCAGTCTGGCGATGCGGCCGCCCATGGGCAGCTCCAGCACCTCATCCTTGTTCAGCACATGCAGGCCGAAGACGGCAGCGAAATAGGCCACCACCGACAGACCCACCGAGATCACCACGGCGATCAGATTGCTGTGACAGACCAGCATCATCAGCCGGTAGCTGCCCCAGGTGACTGCCGACATGAACAGGGTGCACAGGATGGGCTTGGTGAAATACTTGGTGCGTTTCAGCTGCAGAGGAATGGCCTTGCGCAGGGCATGGAAGCAATACAGGAAAGCCACCAGATGGCGGGCTACCGAAGAGACTACCGCGCCGTAAATGTTTACTGAGGGGATGGGGATCAGGATCATATTGAGGATAAACTTGACGATGGCACCCAGCAGCAGGCCGGTGGCTGGCACCTTCACCCGCCCCAGACCCTGCAGGCTGCCGCAAATGGTCTGATCCAGCGCCGTAAAGATCAGCGCTACCGCCGCCCACTGGAGCAGGGGCGCGCCCTGAGAAGCATTGGGATACAGCAGATTAAAGAAAGGCTGAGCCAGCACGATCAGGCCTGCCGCACAGGGCAGAATGATGATGGTGGAGATCAGCACCGAATAGGAGATCTTCTGGGATGCCGTCTTGCGGTCGCCCTTCACCAGCGCCGCCGAAATGGTGGGCACCAGCACGGTGGCAAAAGCGATGTTGAGGGCCAGGGGCAGGTTGGTGATGTTGTCGGCCTTGTTGAGCATGCCGTTCATGGTGGCGGCATAGGCCTGCAGCTGCTCCACCGTAGGAATGCCGCTCTGACCGGGGATGCCGGTGGCAAAGGCGCTCTGGATACCGCGGGAAATGGTGGCGGTATCAATGACTCGGGACACGGTGGTGATGATGGAGCTGAGGGAAATGGGGATGGACAGGCTGAGAATCTGCTTTGCAATGCGGCTGCGGTCGCCCTTCTGCAGCTTTGCCGCCCGGGGCATTTTGTTTTTGCGGCGGTACAGCACCAGAACCACCGCCAGATAGGCAAAGCTGAGAGCGGTGGACACGGTGGAGGCTGCATTGGCACCGGCAGCCATGATGGCGGCGGTAAAGTCGGTGAGCAGCCAGACGAACAGGATGGTCAGGGTGGCCTTGAACACCTGCTCCAGCAGCTGGGAGCGGTTGTTTGGGGCTACATTGTGCTGACCCAGGAAATAGCCCCGGATGACAGCCGACACGCAGACGAAGAAAATGGAGGGACTCAGCGCCCGAAGGGTCAGCTGCACGCCGTCCATCCGGACAACGGACAGAGCGATGAAGTCAGCGCCCCAGTACAGCAGCAGGGAGGCCGCCAGACCGATGCCTGCAAACAGGGAGAACGCCGTACGGAAGACCCGTTCAGCCCCCTCCCGGTCGTCCAGCGCCAGCTTTTCCGACACCATCTTGGAGATGGCGTTGGGGATGCCCACCGAAGAAATGGCCAGCAGCATGGTGTAGAACTGGAAGCCCGCCGTCCGGTAGCCGTTGCCGATGTCACCAAAGCCGGGGATGTTGATGATGACCAGGTTATACACCAGGCCGAGAATTTTGATAAGAAACTGGCTGCCCAGAATGGCCGCCACGTTATTCATAAAGGAATTTTTTCGTTTTTCCATGAAAAAGCCTCCATAAAGGCGAAATTGTCTTAATTAAATTATTATACGCCGGTTCAGCTGTGAAAACAAGCCCCGACTCTGTCTTACGACAGATTGACTACGCTCCTTTCCTGTGCTAAACTGACTTCAGATGCTCTTATATCATAAGGAGGATACCTATATGTCTGAAAAACTGCTGACTGCCGCATTGGACAAAGCTCTTTCCCGCATCACCGACGAGACCGGTCTGGTGGGCGGCGTGGTCAATGTCATCAAAAACGGCAAGATCGCTTACACCTATGAATACGGCTACGCCGACCGGGAGAACAAGCTGCCCATGACCCAGGACACCCTGTTCGACGTGGCTTCCACCTCCAAGGCCTGGACGGTCATGCTGGCTGCCCAGTGCGTGGATGACGGCCTGCTGGAGTGGGACGAGCCCATCCAGAAGCACATTCCCGAATTCACCATGGTGGACGAGTACGCCGGTGCACATCTGTCTGCCCGTGATACCGCCAGCCACCGCTCCGGCCTGCCCGGACACGACTTCCTGCGGGAAAAGATCTACGGCGACCGGGAAAATCTCATGAAAAAGACCGCCTTCCTGGAGCCCAACGTGGGCTTCCGCTCCAAATATCAGTATAACAACCATATGTTCATCCTGCTGGGTTATCTGGTGGAGCGTGTCCGCGGCGGCCAGCTGTGGGAGGATCAGATCGTGGAGCGCATCGCAAAGCCTCTGGGCATCGACCAGATCCGCTTCCGCGGCATCAACAAGGATATGGATCAGGTTGCTCCCGCCCTGCCCTATTGCTCTGACGGTTACAAGACCGAGCGCTGCGGCTATGCCACCAACTATCACAGCGCCCCCTGCGGCGGTATCCGCATCAGCATGAAGAATATGGCCAAGTGGATCGCTGCCATGAGCCGTGGCGGTGTCACCGAAAGCGGCGCCCGTCTGTGCTCCGAAAAACAGTATCAGGAGATCATTTCTCCCGTCATTTCCGCCCCCGAAGAGGATTGCTTCTGGCTGAAGAACAGCAGCTATGCCCAGGGCTGGATCAACGCCGACTATAAGGGCAACAACGTGGTGTTCCACAGCGGCGGCCTCACCGGCTTCAACACCCAGGTGGGCTTCCTGCCCGGTCAGGACTGCGGCTATGTGATGTGCTTCAACACCGGCAGCACCCCCGCCCACCGTGTGGCTCGCGCCATCGTGCTGGACTACCTCACCGCCGGTCAGCCCGAGGAAAGCTACGACAACATGATCGACGCCTGGTGCAAGGATCGGGACGCCATGCATGAGCAGCTGAAGAAGAACGAGGTGGGCACCCCCATCACCGACAAGACCCATCCGCAGCTGGTGGGTTCCTTCCGCCATCCTGCCTATGAGGAGTTTGTCATTGCCCAGGGCGAAAGCCAGCTGGAATTCACCTACGGCGACTTCAAGGCTCGTCTGATGGAGGAAAAGGACGGCCGCATCACCGGCTATTCCGGCGATCTGGACGGCCTGACCCCCGCCGGCATCGAACTGATTCCTCAGGAAAACGGCGATATCCGCCTGATGAACCCCGACAGTGCCGACCTGAAGATCCTGTTCGTGAAGGATTGATTTGTAAAAATAACAACGCCCGGGAGGACAACCTCCCGGGCGTTGCTGCGTGTATTTGGGGTTATTCCACGGTCAGAGGCTCCATCAGGGGCTGATGGCGGCTGTTCAGGAAGAAGATCTGCAGCGTCTCGCCGGTGAGGGTCAAGTCATTTTCGACCTCGGGCTGGGTCAGCAACAGGCTGCCGGTCATTCTTTCGCCTTCATAGGAACAAATCAGGATGCGCAGGCCGTCAGGCACCTGGGACAGGGTGAGCTTTCCCTCCTTGGCTTTGATCTCCACGGGATTGGCCAGTTCTTCTTCACAGCCCACACATTTTTGCAGTGCGGTACAGCCGTCCTTGGTCCAGCGGTAACGAACCTGCTCCCAGTTGTGGCTGTGGACAGCGCCCTCTGCCAAGCTGGTGATGGCATACAGAGAGAACATCTTGGCATGAATCACGATATATCCGTCAAAGACCTGAATATATTCGCCGTTGGCGTTGGGCGTTTCGCCAAGCACCTGAACCTCACCCTCATGGTGGCGGAGAACCTGGAAATTCTGACGTCCTCGAGTCTCATAGGGCACGCGGATCTCCAACAGGTTGATGGTCTCGCTGATGGTCTCCTGGGCTTTCTCCACCTGAATCTCCAGGAAGAGCATGGTTCGGTCGGCATCCTCGGTGACCTGCGCCTTGATAGCCTCCTGTGTCTCCTGAAGCTGCTGTTCTTCCTGGCTCAGGTCAGTGTTATCTGTGACCTCGCTCTTGAGCTCCAGCGTCATGGACATGGTCAGGGGCTGGTCATCGGTAGCAGAGGCTTCGGCTTCGGCATCCAGACCGCCCACCACGATGGCGGGGCTATCCTGAGAGACCGTCACCTGCGTGCTGATATTCTTTTCGGGCAGAGCAATGGTATCCAGCAGGCCGTCCTCGGTGATCTCCACCAGCAAAACGGTGGAACGGCCGTCGGCCTGGGTGGCCACCAGATTGTAGATACCTGCGGTCACGCCGTTGAGCAGATAAACACCTGCTGCATTGGTTCTGGTCTCTGAAACGGTGGTGCTGCCCTGTTTGAGCGCGATAGCAATGGCCTCGCCGGGCTGGCTGCCGTCATGGGCAGTGACCAGGCCGGAAACGGCAAAGGTGGGCTCGGTCAGCGCAGGGATGGTAATCTTCTCTCGGCTCAGCTCGGCAGAGCAGAGGGTACAGTACACCACGCTGTCATAGGAGCCTTCGGTCTTGACGGTGGGCTCCACGCGGTTTTCCTCCACAGCCTCGCCGGGAGTATGACCCGTGGCGGGGAGCTGGGTGACTCTGCTGTAGACCGTCTCACCGCAGTTGGTGCAGGTGCGCTGGGTGATGGAGTGGCCGTTCTGGGTACAGGTGGGCTCCACCCGCTCGACTTCCACCGTTTCGCCTTCGGCATGACCCAAAGCCGGAATGACCTGCTGAGCGGTGAGCTCCTCACCGCAGGTGAGGCAGTAGGTGCCGTCGGTCAGGCCGGTTTTGGTGCAAGTGGCGGCTGTGCCGGTCTTCACTGCCTCGGTATGGGTGTGAACCGGGGGCTCCTGGCTGGTTACATAGTCGGAATCGGCAATGTCCAGCAGTTCGCTGCCCCACAGGGTATTGGTGACGGAATAATATTCATACAGGATGATGCCACCCAGGGCGATCATATTATTGTCCAGGGCGTGCTCGGGAATGGTGATGACGCAGTCGTTGCCATAGGCACCGTCATTATCGTCGCCAGCCAGGAACAGGTAATCGGGATGCCCCACCGATCCTTCGTCACAGTTGGTGATGTCCACCAGATAGCGCTCGCCGTTGGGCATAAGCATCACGTTCCACATATGATCGCCGGCACCGGTGCCGCCATCCATTACGCCGTCCACCGTGTAGCATTGAATGTCGTCATCAAAAGCGGTAAGGTCGCACAGATACTGGAAGGCCTTTGCATAGCCCTCACAGACCACGTTGGTATTGTGGTCGCCGTCAAAAACATAGATCAGCTGCCAGGGGTTGCCGTAGGGGTAACCGTCGGTTTCAGCAGCGAAGGAGTTGTAAGTAACCGCCTCGCAGATGGCGTCACGATAAGCCGCCAGCTTTTCGATATCAGACTTGTCAGCGTTGGCCTGAACAATGCTCTGCGCCTTCGCCCGGGCAGCCGCCACACCGAAGGTCTCCAGTGCAGCGGGATCCACCGCATAGGGATCGTAATGGCTGTCGTCCACCATCACGGCGTACTCCTGGCTCACAGCCATACGGATGGTCATCACACCGTCTTCCGCAAAACGAATGGTGGTGCCGGTGCTGGAACAGGTGGGATAAGAGATCGTGACGCCCTTGGTTTTGTCAAACCAGAACTGATCGAAGGGATAATCCGCCAACAGGGCGTAGATAACCAGCTTACTGTCAAAGTCCAGCTTGGCGTACAGGGCGTCCACCGCCTCCTGTGTAATGGAAGAGCCCTCGACAAGGGCGTCCACACCCAGATCGGCAGCGGTGAAGGTGCCGTCCAAACCCAGGCTCTCCATGGAGATCTTCACCACGGGTGTCTCCAGTTCACCGGAGGCGATCTGCTTGAAGCAGCCTTGGAGCGCATCATAAACGGCCTTTTCCATGCCGGTAAGGGTCTCTTCGGCAGAAGCTGGGAAATCTGCGTCCTCGGCAGGCGTGCCGGTGGCGGGTAGGACAACGGTCTCACGGCTCATTTGCGCAGAGCAGACGGTACAGTACACCACGCTGTCATAGGAACCGCTGGCAGTCTCGGTGGGCTCCACGCGATTTTCCGCCACGGTCTCGCCGGGGGTGTGACCCAGGGCGGGAATCTCCACGATGGTACGGCTCAATTCTTCTCCGCAGACGGTGCAAGTCACCACGCTGGTCTCGACACCCGATTCGGCACAAGTGGGCTCCACACGGCTCACAACGGCTTCGCCGGAAATATGGACACAGCCAATGGTGCCGTCGGGATCATAATACAAGGCGGCGCTCAGATCGGTATAGTCGGTGCCCAGCGCCTTGGTGGGATCCACCGAACGGGTACGCATACAGAAATAGTACCAGCCTGTGCCGTTTTCATCAAACATCTCGGCAGGAGCCACAAAAGGCTCGCTGCCCGTGCGGTAGATGGCGAAATCCACATATTCCGCCTTATCGGCATTGTCTTCCGTGGGGTTGAAATAGAAATTCGCGCGATAATAATCCAACGCCGAGTCATCGGTGAATTCATTGGTCCAGCAAACGGCCTGATTTTCACCCCAAACCGGTGCGGACACCGTCAAAATGTTGTCGGGGCGCACATATTCCCAAATACCGGAGGTGGCAGGCTCACCCTTGCAGGTGTTTACATCGTCGCCCAGAGGGGTGATGACGCAGTAATAGGCGCCGCTGGTGACTCGATCCAGCTTGGTATAGCTTGCAAACAGGTTTTGTGTGACGTAGATGTCTTCCTTCTCACAAGACACCGTATAAGAAAACACCAACTGGTCTCCGGAATCCTCCTGGCGGTAGAACTGCATGAGGTAATTCTCGCCGGGCTTGGCGTCAAAACTCAGCATACCGGGTACTTCCTCGTAGTCGCCCGCTTGCCAGCGGCGGACACCCCACAGAATATCCGTAGGAGTGGCGGCAGGTTCCGGCTCGCCGTCGCCGCCGGTGGTGTCGGCTTCATAATAGAAGCCCTTACTCAGCTCGCTCCAGAGAGAGTCGGGAACCTCGGTGGTATCATAGGAGATGGCCTGCACACGGAAGTAGTACCAGCCGCTGCCGCCCTCTTCCAGAATGGCCTCGGGCACTACATGAGGTGCCTTGTCGGCGTAATAATTGCGATACCTCACGCTGTAGGCTTTGTCGGGATCATCGGCGTCATGATTGCAGAGAAACTGCACCCAATAGCGTTCCACTGCCTCAGGCTTGAGGGAGGTATCCGTCCAGGTCATAGTCATTTCGTCGTCCCACTCGGGAGCTTCCACCGACAGAGAAGGGGCGGGAGCCTCCAGATAAATGCCGCCGCTCAGACCACTCATTTTACCGGTGACGGCCTTGGTCACGTCACCGGTCCAGACCCGGACGCGGAAATAATACCAGCCGGAGCCACCGGTGGTAAGAATGTAGTCGGGCAGGACGCAGGGTGGCTCATCGGAAGGCAGAAAGTCCAGCGATTCCACAAACTCCGCATCTGCTTTGTTGTCCTCGTCAGGGTTGCAGTAGAACTGCACCCAGTAGCGCTCTACCACTGAGTTGTCCGCAAACTCGTCCGTCCAGGTGGCGGCTCGTTTATCTTCGTCCCAGGCCAGATCACGCACCGCCAGAGAAGCCTCGGGGCGGACATAGTGATACAAAGGCGACTGTACCGCCGTACCGTTGCTGTCAGTGATAATGGCGTAATAGTCGCCGGTGACAACGGGATCAATGAGATCACGCTCGAACAGGTTCGCGCTGGCCGCGGTGTCACCGGGATAGCAGAAGGTGGTCTCGGAATTCAGCAGGATGTCCTCGTCACCGTTCTCCCGATAGAAATCCACCGTATGGTTTTCAAACTCGGCCGCATCAAAGGTCAGCCAGCCTTTTTTCGCGGTGTCCACGCCATCCTCGTGATAGACATCCCAGCGAACAGCAGCGGTGCCGTTGACTGTGCCGGTAGTGGCCAAAACCGTGGCAGGTACCATCGCCAGCAGCATCGCCCACGTTAAAAGAAAAGAAGTTGCACGTTTCATACTCCTGCTTCCTTTCTGATCAGAATATGAAATATTTATGAACAAATTCATTATAGGAAGACCAATTGGTAAAGTCAACCAAGCACGGAAAAAAGCCGGTTTTCTTTATCTTACGATAAAAAATTGCCCGGGAGGACAACCTCCCGGGCGTAATTCTTTGTTTTTAGAAGCGCTCGATCCACTTGAGATCGTAGGGCTCAAAGACCACCTTACGGTAGGCCTCCACATCCAGCTTGACGCCGGTCCAGTCGGAGTGGATCTCGCCGGTCTGCTTGATGAGGATATCGTACAGGATGTCATAGGTGACACCGTCCTCGCCGGCTTCCACAATGGTGGAATAAGGCAGGGTCTTGTGATAGGTCAGTTCCAGACCGTTGTAGTCAAAGTGGAAGCCGCAGCGCATCCGGCAGCCGTCCAGACCGGTGTAACGGGCAATACCGCACAGATCCTGATAGATCATATCGTGCTCCCGGTCATAGAGATTCTCAGGCGTGGTATCGGTATAATCGAAGCGGAACTGAATGGGTCTGCCCAACTTCTGGATGCGCTCGATGTAAGGCACCAGCTGATGCTTGGGATAATCCCGGAACAGCACACAGTTGATACGTACCGGCACGGGCATCCGGGCGATCAGCTCGTCGCCCGACTCCTTCACATACTTCACCAGATGACGGGACACATTGATGCAGGTGATCTTGCCCTTGTTCTTTTCAGCAAAGGCTACGATATCATCCTCGGTAACGCCGTTCAGCAGGGGCAGGGTGGTGTTGATATACACCTTGTGGGTGGTGGGGATGGCATCCAGCATGACCTGCAGGGAGTCCAGATTGGCAAAGGGCTCGCCGCCGGTAAACACGAAGTCGCACTCCGGCGTGATGGCATCCATGGTGCGGATGCTCTCGCAGATGGCCTCTGCACTGAAGCCGGTCATGTCGGCATATTCTTTTTTATTGATACAGAACGGGCAGTTGTTGCCGCAGTCATAGGGAACAAAAATGGTGACGGTAGCGCCACCTGCCCGGGTTTTATATGGATTGCTCATTTTCTTGACATCTACCTTTTTTCAAAACATACACACTATATTTTATCCATGCAAAAGAAAATTGTCAAGGATTCGGGCAGGTTTTTGTGAAAAAGGAAAACAAGTTTTTCAGTTTATTCCAGATGTTTCGGGGTTTTCCTTCCATTTTTACATCGGCAGGGTCACCGTAAAGGTACTGCCCTGTCCGGGCTGGCTTTGCACCGAAATGGTGCCGCCGCACAGCTGGGTGATGCGCTTTGCCAGCGGCAGCCCCAAACCCGAGCCCTCCTGCCGCCGGGAGTGGTCGCCCTGATAAAACTTGTCAAAAATATGCCGCTGCACGTCGGCAGTCATACCCGGCCCCCGGTCGGTGACGGTAAAAACCGCCGACTTCTCCCGTTTTTCCAGCCGCACCGACAGCACGCCGCCATTGGGGCTGAACTTGACGGCGTTGCTCAGCAGATTGCTCCAGACATGATACAGCAGATCCTCACTGCCGTTGTAGCGCAGCGGCTCCAGCTCCAGATCCAGCTCCAGGTCCTTGGCTCCCCACAGGGGCTCCAGCCCCACCATCACCTGCCGCAGCTGCTCGTCCAGCCAGAAGGGGGCTTTTTCCACCACTCCGGTCTGTTGTTCCAGCTTGGTCAGCATGAGGATGTTGCTCACCAGCGTGGACAGCCGTCCGGCGCTCTGGAGGATCTTTTCGGCGCACTCGGCCTGGTCTTTTTTGGGCAGGTCATGATCCTGCAGCAGCATGGCATAGCCTTCGATGGCGGTCAGGGGTGTTTTGAATTCGTGGGACACGTTGGCGATAAAGTCGGAGCGCAGGGTTTCGATGGCCGAAAGCTCCTTTGCCATGGTGTTGAAGCTCTGGTAGGTGTCCTGAAACTCAGGAATGGTGCCGTCATAGGTGAGATTCAGGCCGAACTCACCCCGGGCGATCTGCCGGGAGGCTTCACTGAGGCGGGTCACGGGTGCAAGGATCACTCGGCTCATCAGCATGGACAGCACGGCTGCCACGGCGGCGATGGCCACGGCAATGCACAGCAGCACCATCGCCGTGGTGGAGTTGGTCACGTCAAAGGCGAACAGCAGCACAGCCACCAAAGTGGCGATGGCTGCCGCCGACAGGATGATGATGCAGGACAGGAAAAACCACCGCAGCTTTTTGCTGTTTCGCAGGGTTTTACGCATTTTTCCGCACCACCTTAAAGCCCAGTCCCCGAACGGTGACGATCTCCAGATCGGGATTTTCCCGCAGGCGCTCCCGCAGACGGCCCACGTGCACGTCCACCGTGTGGATATCGCTCTCCGAATCGGGACCCCAGATGTCCTCCATCAGCTGCTGACGGGTGAAGATCTGCCCGGGATAGGAGGCCAGCTTATACAGCAGCTGAAACTCCTTCTGCGGCAAAATATAGGACTGTCCTCCCCACCGCATGGTGAAGCTGTCAAACTCCAGCACAGTGCCGCCCACCGTCTGCCGCCGGTCAGAAATCATTTTTGCCCGGCGCAGAAGGGCGTTGATGCGCAGCACCATCTCGTTGACGTTCACCGGCTTGACCATAAAATCATCGGTTCCCGACAAAAACCCCAGCTGCATATCCTGGAACCGATCCTTTGCGGTGATCATCAGCACGGGAATGTTGGAACCGGTATCCCGGAGGGTCTGCACCAGTTCATAGCCATCCACCCGGGGCATCATGATGTCGGACACGATGAGATCCACGATCTTCCGATCCAGCACTTCCAGCGCCTCCTGCCCGTCATTCACCGGAATGGGGTCAAAGCCGGATCGGCGCAGCACCCGGCAAAACAGCTGCTGCAGCTCTATGTCATCTTCAGCGATCAGAATACGGAACATAATATCCCTCCAGAACTCGATTCTTGTTGCCTTTATTCTATCATATTTCAAGGAAATATCAACGAGAGTTGATATTCAGTTGAAGACAAATTGAAAAAAGTCTGTTAAAATGCTATTAAAGAAAATATCCCCTTTTGGAGGTTCAACTTATGAGTAAGCAAGCCATCCGCGTCTCTGCCGACAGCACCTGCGACCTTTCTCCCGAACTGCTGGACAAATACGGCATCGAGACTCTGCCCCTTTACGCAGTGCTGGAAGGCAAAGCCTATAAGGACGGTCTGGAGATCACCCCCGATGAGATCTACGCCAAGGTGAAGGAGACCGGCAAGATCGGCAGCACCGCCGCCATCAACGTGGACGAATACATCACCTTCTTCACCCATATGAAGGAAAGCTGTGACACCCTGATCCACTTCGTCATCAGCAGCGAAATGTCCTCCTGCTATCAGAACGCCTGCATCGCCGCCGAGGAAGTGGGGGGCGTGTACGTCATCGACAGCCGCAACCTGTCCACCGGCATCGGTCTGCAGGCCCTTCGCGCCTGCGAGCTGGCAGACAAGGCCATGGCTGCAGAAGTCATCGTGTCCTATCTCCGGGAGATGGCTGGCCGGGTGGATGCCACCTTTATCCCCGAGTCGCTGGAATATCTCAAAATGGGCGGCCGCTGCTCTGCCGCCACCGCCCTCAGTGCCAGCCTGCTGCGCATCAAGCCCTGTATTCAGGTGCGTGACGGCGCCATGGTCGTAGGCAAAAAATACACCGGCGCCATGGAGCCTGTGCTGATGAAATATGTGAAGGATCGTCTGTGCGATCTGGAGAAGGTGGATCTGTCCCGGGTGTTCATCACCCATTCGGGCATGACCAATCCCGAGCTGGTGGACAAGGTCAAGGAGGCTGTGCTGGCCATCGCCCCCTTCGAGGACGTGCAAGTGACCCGTGCCGGCTGCACCGTGTCCATGCACTGCGGTCCCAACACACTGGGCGTGCTGTTCTGTAAGAAATAACCGAAAACAAGAGAAGCCGAGGCAAACGCCTCGGCTTCTTCTCATTTTATAAACAAATATTCACCGTTCCGGTGATCTCCATGGTGTCCGGTGTCACCTCACAACAGAAGGCGTGCACCTGCACGCCGTTTTTCGCCGCCTCCCGAAGCGCCGCGCCAAAAGCCGGGTGGGTGTCGTCATTGGGGGAAAACTGTGTCACATCCTTCATCTGGATGACAAAGACTGCGTGGGCACCATACCCCTCTGCTGCCGCGCGCTGCAACTCCCGCAGGTGCTTGACACCCCGTTCGGTGGGGGCATCAGGAAAGCGCACTGCGCCGTCTTCCTCCAAAGTGACCCCTTTCACCTCAATAAAATGGGTTTTTCCGCCACTTTCCAGGCAAAAATCGAACCGGGAATCTCCCCAGCGCACCTCGGAACGGATATTCTGGGCATCGAGCAGGAATTTTCCCGCCCGGGCATACTCACCAAAGGCGGTATTGGGGGCATTGGAGTCCATATTGATGAGCCGAGTGCCTTTTTGCACGGCAATCAGGTCGAAGGCCGTCTTGCGGGCAGGATTGTCGCTTTTGGTCAGCCAGACCTCTGCCCCGGGCACCAGCAGTTCCCTGCACCGTCCGGTGTTTTTTACGTGAACGGTGATGGGCTCCCCTTCCAGAAGACAGCGGGCCACAAACCGGTTGGGACGCTCGATAAAAGTCGCCCGGTGGATATTGGGATATCGCATATCAGTCCCCCACCCGGACAAATCGGGGGCCGGTATAGTCCTCCCGCTCCACCTGCTCCAGCCACATGGAAGCAGGCCGCACCCACAGGCCGTGCTCGCCGTACAGCGCCTGATAGACTACCATCTCTTCGCCGGTCTCGCTGTGCAGGGCGATGCCCTGTACCCGGTACAGGTTTCCTTTGAAATGCCGCCACAGGCCGGGTTGAATCTGCATATCACCACTCCGTTTCCAATTTCCTATACCAAAATATATAGCAGAATTTTGTGTATTCTGCAAGGGCGGAAAGGGTTGTTTCTCGCCCTCTGTCATGGTATCATTTTCTTGTTAAGCACTTACTTTCATTTATTAAGGAGGATGCCATTATGCGCGTATTCATCAGTGCTGATATTGAGGGAACCACCTTCACCACCCTTTGGGACGAGACCGAACTGGGTCACAATATGTATGCCGCTGCCGCCAAGCAGATGACCGCCGAGGTCAAGGCCGCCTGTGAGGGTGCCATCGCTGCCGGTGCCGACTATATTCTGGTGAACGATGCCCACGATTACGCCGTCAATCTGGACGTCAACGAGCTGCCCGAGTGCGTGGAGGTCATCCGCGGCTGGAGCGGCAGCCCCATGGGCATGGTGGATGGTGTGGACAACACTTTCGACGCCGCCATGTTCATCGGCTATCATTCTGCCGCAGGCCGCAACGGCAATCCTCTGTCCCATACCTTTACCACCAAGACCACTTCTGTCAAGCTGAACGGTATGATCTGCTCTGAGTTCCTGCTGTATAGCTGGGCCTGCGCCATGCGCGGTGTTCCCACCGTTATGCTGGCAGGCGACCAGATGCTGGTGGACGACAGCCAGGATCTGCACCCCTCGTTGCACACCGTGGCTGTCAAGGACGGCTTCGGCGGCTCCACCCGCTGCATGAATCCCGCTCTGGCCTGCAAGAAGATCCGCGAGCAGACCGAGGCCGCCCTGAAGGAAGACCTGTCCAAGGCCGGCGTCACTCTGCCCGGTGAGTTCAAATTTGAGGTTTCCTTCAAGGAGCACCGGGATGCCGTCCGCCGTTCCTTCTTCCCCGGCTTCCGTCTGGAGGGCGACCGCACCATCGTTATGGAGACCCATGACTTTATGGATGTGCTGCGCGCTGTCCAGTTCGTCCTGTAAGCAGGTGAAGGCCTATGAAGGTATTCATCAGCGCGGACATTGAGGGTACTACCCTCACCACCTATTGGGATCAGACCCGCACCCTCACCGAAGCCAAGGCCAAGCCCCATTGCCAGCAGATGACCCGGGAAGTAGTTGCTGCCTGCGAGGGCGCCATCGCTGCCGGTGCCACCGAGATCCTCATCAAGGATGCCCACGGCAAGGGCATCAACATCGACATCAACCAGCTGCCCGAGTGCGCCACCCTCATCCGCAACTGGAGCGGTCACCCCCTGTCCATGGCCTATGGCTGCGACGAGACCTTTGACGCCGCCATGTTCGTGGGTTATCACTCTGCCGCCGGCCGCAACGGCAATCCCCTTTCCCACACCGAGACCACCCAGACTACCTCGGTTCGCCTCAACGGCATGATCTGTTCTGAGTTTCTGCTCTATAGCTGGGCCTGCGCCATGATGGGCGTGCCCACCGTACTGCTGGCCGGTGACAAAATGCTCACCGAGGACAGCAAGGGGCTCCACCCCAAGCTGAAGACGGTTGCCGTCAAGGATGGCTTTGGTGCCATGATCCGCTGTCTGCACCCCAAAGTGGCCTGCGACAAGATCCGTCAGGCCGCCGAAGAGGGACTCAAGCAGGATCTGACCGACGCCGTGCCTCAGCTGCCCGAGCATTTCGTGTTCGAGCTTTCCTACAAAGAGCACAAGGTTGCCGCCAAGATGAGCGCCTATCCCGGCTGCAAGCTGGTGGACGACCTGACGGTGCGCTTTGAGAGCGACGACTTTATGGAAGTGCTGCGCTGCGGCCAGCATATTATGTAACCGTGATTTTCTGCAGCCCCTCACAAAGAGGGGCTGTGTTTTTTGGGAATTTTTGGCTAAATTAAAAATCACGAAAAAAAGTGTTGACTTTTCATCTCCTCCGCGGTATACTAAACAAGCACTCGAGAGAGTATGGACGATTAGCTCACTTGGCTAGAGCGCCTGTTTGACGTACAGGAGGTAACAGGTTCGATTCCTGTATCGTCCACCAAAAGAAAACCTCGTAACCGATACGGTTACGAGGTTTTTTGTTATTCATTTTTACATCATTTTCCCTTATTTTCCCGGTCTACCTTGACAGGGGCGGATCAAATGCGGCAGCTCTTTTGCACTTTGATATATCGGGCGCTTCCACACAGTATCAGATTCGTTTTCAAACTGTGTCCTGAACGACTTCCGGCATTTTGCCGGTGTCCAGCTGAGAATGGATCTCCTGCAGCTCTTTGCGCGAGGATACGCCCAGCTTTTGATACAGGTTTTTGTTGTGATATTTCAGCGTGTTTTCCTTGATATTCAGCTGGGTCATGATCTCCTTGGTGGTCATGCGCTTAATATAGGCCTCATAGATCAGCTTTTCGGTCTGGGTCAGCCGCTCCACACCGGCCAGATACCGGAGCTGTCGCTCGTCCAGCACGACCTCGACAGGTTCCGGGGGCAGCGACTCGCCCGCCTGCACAAGCGCCTGCAGCCGCTGATGCTCGCTCATCACCAAATGCAGTCCCAGCAAAAACAGTTCGCTGATGATATAAGACACTGCCAGAAACTCAAACTCCAGCGAGACCAGCTGCTCGATGAACCATACCCCCAGATTAACGAACACGGCGATGGCCAGAATGACCACGTGTCCGGTGGAGCGGGTCTTCTGCTCGGCGGCGGCATAGAGGATGACCACCACCATGGCGGTGAAATAGGCCAGCAGATAGACGCCATAGAGGAAATGCAGCGGGCCGTAAACCTTTTGCAGCATGGCGGTGCCGTTGACCGTCACGAGGGAAACTTCCTTGTAATAGACCGTCAGTACGCCAGGGCTGGCGGCGATCAGAAACACCACCGCACCGATGCCGGCCAGCAGGGCAGGCAGCCATTTGGGGTAGTCCACGTTGGTGGCGCCCAGAATGATCAGCAGCATGACAGCAGGCAGGAACACCGATCCCAGATAGGCCACCCGATTGGCCCAGAGGGCCTGGTCCAGCGTCCCGGACACCGACAGCGCATAGTACCCGATATTCACGACCAGCACGGAAGAAAAGAGTAGCACAAACAGACCGTCCTTCTTCCGGACGGCACACAGGTAGCCCACCAGCACCAGCAGGGACAGCACGGCGGCAGTGCCGTATATCATGGAAAGATTTGATGTTTTGTCTCCTGCCATACTGCAGCCGGACAAGCAAAACAACAGCGCCGCCCACAGCGGCCAGACACCTCTTTTTTCATCTCGATTGGCCCTCTTCTCAAAATTTTTTTGCAACCCCACACTTTTTCCCACACCAAATACCCCAAACCCACACTTTTGGGGTGGGGACTGGGGTGGGGACAAACGGCGCGGAGACACTTATAATAATAGATGCAAGATTATCGAAGGAGGGTATGGTCCTTGCGGTCATCACACAATGAAAGGGTACCCCGATCCCCGGGCTCGACACCCGAGGACGCTCTCTGTCTACGCGCCAACGGAAACAGAGACCGCCCTTTCATTGTTTTTATTATAGCACAGTTTGGCCCATTGAGCAACAGAACTTGCCGTCTGCGCGGCCGGAGAGGAGAGGAAAATTTATGAAGAAACAAGGAAAGCGGCTGTGGAGCATCCTGCTGTGTCTGGTGGTGCTGTCAGCGCTGATGACGGTGACGGCTTTTGCAGCAGAGGAGATCGAAGAGCTTACGCTCTCGTTTATGACCCCGAGCGAGATTCCTGCCGTTGGTGAACCCATCAAGCATATGTCCGGCAGCAGACTGACGGAAGAAGATGACCGGATCGAGCTGACAGGAAACATCCTTCTTTGGTGTATTGATGACAGCTCGACGATCATCAACAAGACCTATGATGATACCGGTATGTACTATGAAGCCGGTCGCACCTACAATTCGGAAATTGTAGTTGAAGTGTTGGACCCGGAGCAATACACCATCGGAGAGAATACGAAAATTACACTGACCAATCCCGGTGATTTTACCTATACCTCAGAGATATCGAGTATTTCAGCCATCGGCAGCTCATTTTTTGCCCATATGAAGCTGACCATCACCATGAATGGTGAGCGCACCTATCCCGACATCATCAAGGTGGTATTTCAGGATTTGGTTAGCCCCGCCGAGGGAATGTCCGTAACCGAAAGCAGCACGGATATTCACTACAGCAACTGCCAGATGACTTCCGGCATCTGGCTGGGCAATGTGTGGGGGAAAGATCAGTTTGACAACAATACATTCGTTGCGGGAGAGACCTACACCTACCGTGTGGTGCTGACAGCCAGAGATGGATATAAGTTTTACGATAATGCAACCATTCAGCTGACCAGCGGCGGCGTGGTCAAAGAGCCTTCCTACTACGCATATACCAATGACAACAAGGTTCTAACGCTGGACTATACCTACACCACCCCCGGCATCACCTGGTTGGAAGGAATCGAGGCAGCGATTACGCGTTATGAATTCAATTTGACACCCATGGCCGGTAATAATTGCGTGCTGTTTGACGATACCCTTGAGGTCGATGAGAATGCCCCCTATCAAGTAGTCGGCGAGCTGGGCAGAACGTGGTACAGCGAAGATGGCACGGAACTGACAAGCAATGATCGGTTTGAGGCCGGAAAAACCTATTACTTTGACTATGCATACAGCATCAAAGATGAATACAGGCATTTGTATCGGTTTGTTCCTGAAAATCTGACGACCACGATCACCGGCGAAAGCTACACCGGCGAGGGGTTCCAGAAAGCGGAGCGTGTGGAATACAGCAACAGTGATAATACCTTTGTGAAGCTCCGCTACTACTTCACCGCCCAATTCCCGGACGATGTTGGCGAAAATGCCAACAACCCCGCCTGGTGCTACAGCTATATCGAACTGAAAACCGCACTGGAGAGCAGCAATATCCGCTATGTGGCCCTTGGCAATGTGGAGGATATCATTACAAAGGTCGAGGGTGACGGACTGATCCCCGCCATTTCCGTCAACGGGATCAAGAACCTGAATGTGATCGGCAACGCCACCTTTACCGTGCCCGCCGGCGGTGACGGTTACAAAACCGTCTGTGCGCTTCTGCATTGCGAACAGGGATCTACGCTGAACCTGAGCGGTGCAGGCAAGCTGACCTTCAAGGCAGTCACCAACGCTTCCTACAACGCGGTCGTATGGAATCAGGGCGGCAGCGTGTATGTGAACGGTGCAACGCTGATCGGCTCTTATAATACCGCCGTTTACGGCAAGGCCATT
>JAGAVA010000087.1 GCA_017620505.1 Clostridia bacterium | reverse complement strand
TTCCAGACCGAACAGAGCGCCCTGCTTACCGGCAGCCTCGCAGTTGGGAGAGCCGTAGCGGTGGCTGTCCTCAGCGGTGATGGCGATGCACTTGCTGTCCAGAATGGCCTGCACCTCTTCGGGGTGGCCGGCGGGATGGATACAGCAGTAGATCATCTGGTTCTCTTTCAGATAACCGAACTCAGAAGGCTCGATCTCCTTGACCTTAGCCAGAAAATCGCAGGTGTCCCACAGCTCCTTGGCGGTGTCGCAGATCCTGGCACCGGCGGCAGCGTATTTTTCATCGGGGAAGCCTGCGCCCTTACCTGCATCCTTTTCCACCAGAACGGTGTGACCGTTTGCAATGATGGATGCCACCTCCACAGGGGTACAAATAACCCGGTTTTCGCCTGCCTTAATGTCCTTCAATACACCAAAAATCATAAATGATTCCTCCCCGGCTGTCCATAGCCCGTTTGATTCTTTTTTTGCGGAGCAGCCTCATTTGGGAAGCCGCTCCCTTGATTTGCCTTGATTATAGGCCGATGGAGGGGGCTTTTCAATGAAAGGTGTTTCAAAAATGAAACGATTTTTGCGTTTTTTTGCCCCTTGCCGATTGACAACCGCCCCGGTCGGTGCTATGACTATAGTAATCTTTCCTTTCCGGAGGTTCGTTTTATGTCCAATACCAACACCAAAAAGCTGCTTCAGGGCTATCTGAAATACAATGTGGACGAAAAACTGCTGGATTTTGTGGCGGAAAACGCCCCCACCGTCCTGTTTTCCTCCATGGAACACATCTGCCGCAAGGCAGGGGTCAGCGAGGTGGCCTTCTGCGCCTTTCTGGCGGCCTTCGGCACCGATTCCTTCCAGGCCTTCAAGGATGTGCTCCGGGGCGTGCTCTATCAGGAGAGCAAGGAACAGGGCGTTGCCAAGCGCTCCATCTCCAGCATCGTGGAAGAGCTGGTGGACGGCGAGATCCGCAATCTGTCCACCCTGGCCCGCAGCATGGACTATGAACAGCTGGATCGGCTCACCCGGGAGATCCTCCAGGCCGGCGAAGTGCTGGTGCTGGGCAGCAGCGGTGCTGCCCCCTATGCCCTGTATCTGACCCGGATGCTCAATCTGCTGGGCATCAAGGCCATCTCCCCCGGTGCAAACGAGAGTATTCTCAGCTTTCTCAGCAGCCACGACCGGTCGGTGCCGGTGATCGCCTTCGGCATCGCCCGCTATTCCAAACAGGCGGTTTTGCAGCTGCGCAGCCTGCGCCAGCGGGGCTACCGCATCGTCAGCTTTACCGACCGGCACGACTCTCCTTACGTGGATCTTTCCGACTATTATTTCTTCATGCCGCTGAACTGCTTCGACTTTTTGGACTCCTACACCGCCGGTATGACACTGATCAACGCCCTGCTGAGCAATATCGGCCTGCAGGACGAGCAAAAGCTCATCACCCAGCTGCGTGCCCGGGATGCCTCGCTGGAAGGCATGGACTGGCTGTTCTGAGCCGGGTATGCTATGAAGATCCAGGATTATTGTGACACCGTTGCGGGCAGTCTGCAGCTGCGGGTGCCCCTGCGGCAGTTTTGCCGGGGCGGCATCGTCACCGACGACCGGGAGATGAACCGCCAGCTGGATATGCTGGAGCGTGCCGGTCAGGCCACCGTGCCGCTGACCATCCGGGGCGAAAAGGGCTCGGGCAAGGATCGCATCGCCCAATATGCCCACGATCTTTCCCGTCGGCGGCGGGCACCGCTGGTCAAGACCAACTGCGCCTATCTCACCGAAGAGCAGATGTATATCGAGCTGTTCGGCACCGCCGCCCGGGCCGATCTGGGGCTGCTGCACCGTGCCGCCGGCGGCAGTCTTTACATCGAAAATGCCGACCTGATGCCCGCCTTTGTGCAGTATCAGCTGATGAACCACATCCAGCGGCAGGAGGCAAACGACGTTCGCTTTATGATCTGCCTGCAGCAGCAGGGGCAAAGCTCCGGCCTGTGCGAGCAGATGTCCTACCATTTCAGCTCGCTGGTCTTTGACATTCCGCCTCTGCGCCAGCGACCGCAGGACATTCTGCTGCTGGCCTTTCAGCAGCTGCAGCAGCTCTGGCAGGAATATGGGCTGGAGCGCACCCTTGGCCCGGCGGTCATGAGCGCCATGCTTTCCTATGAATGGCCCTCCAACACCCGCCAGCTGACCCACACCATCGAGCGCATGGCCTTTATGAGCGACGATCGGCTGATGGATTCGGTGCACCTGCTGCAGCGATGCCTGTCCCCCACCGAACAGGTGAAGCCCCTGTCGGAAGAGATCGCCGCGCCGCCGGACAGCCGTTCCCTCAAGCAGATGGTGCAGGATTATGAGATCATGGTGATCCACCAGTACATCGAGCAGTACGGCAGCCTGCGCAAGGCAGCCGGCGTCCTCAAGTCCTCCCCCGCCACCCTGTCCAGAAAGATCACCGAGTACAATCTCCTGCCCCAAAGCGAAAAATAAATGCCGACAGCATACGTTCCAAAACACTATGAAAGGGCGCGTTGCAAAATGCAGTCCTGTCATTGCGAACCGTTCGGCAGAACGGTGTGGCAATCCGTTTTCCTGCTCAAGAGAGTACGGATTCCCACGCCAGTGTGATCACTGGCTCGGAATGACGGAGATTGTGTGCATTT
>JAGAVA010000009.1 GCA_017620505.1 Clostridia bacterium | reverse complement strand
GCTCGCCGGCGGCAGGACGCAGTTTTCCGTGCACCAGACACAGATAATACTTGGAGATCTCCCGATCCTTGATTTTGTCATTCATCACACGCAGGGCGGCGGCGGTTTTTGCCGCAATGACGATGCCGCCTGTGTTGCGGTCGATGCGGTTGCAAAGGGAAGGGGTGAAGCTGGCCTCTTTCTGCGGGTCCCAGTCACCTTTATTATATAGGTATGCCTTGATCTGGTTGATCAGGGTGTTGGGGGTCTGGCTCTCGTCCTCGTGCACCACCAGTCCTACCGGCTTGTTCACCAGCAGGATATGATCGTCCTCATAGACGATGTCCAGCTTGGGGGTGACTTTTTTCCACTGTTCCTCCGGATCGGGGGTAGCAAAAAACTCATCATTGATGTATAATTGAAGGACATCCCCCTCCTGCAGGCGATAATCCTTCTCCACCCGCTTGCCGCCCAGCTTGATGCGCTTGAGGCGAATGTACTTGTGGAGCAGGGCAGGGGGCAGGGCAGGTACGGCCTTGGTGAGATATTTGTCCAGCCGCTGACCGGCGTCGTTGCGATTGATGACCAATTCTTTCATGTGTATTTCCTCATCTTTTGTTCAAAAGAAACTTTTTTTATTTTCCAGGGCACAAATCGTAAAAAATCCTTGACTTTTTGCCGATTGCTTTCTATAATAAATTCTGCGTTATTGTGAAAAGGAGTTTTTCATGCAGATCCGACTTCAGGAACTGGCTACGATGCCTGACTATCGTGCCCGATTCGATTATACCATAGATCTTTCTCAAGAGGAAGTAGGTTTCGAATTTCCTTTCCAGCAGCCTGTGCGGCTGGAGGGCGAGGTTTCTGACGACGCTGGGGCAATTACCCTCAGCGCTACCGTCTATGCCCATGTGACCACGCGGTGCGCCCGCTGCGGCAAACCGGTGGAGTATGACAAGGAGACTGATGTGGAGTTTCTCCTGGTCAAAGAGCTGGAAGGCGAAGAGGAGGACTTGCGCGACGACGTATACCTGGTGGAGTCCGACGTTGTGGAACTGGACGACATTCTCATTCCGGAGCTGATCCTGGATATGGAGATGGCGGTGGTCTGCGACGAAGACTGCAAGGGTCTGTGCCCCAAGTGCGGCCAAAACCTGAATCAGGGCGAATGTGGATGCGTTGTCAAGGAAGTGGATCCCCGTCTGGCCGTTCTGCAGAAGTTCCTGGATAGCACGAAATAACATTGTAAGAAATATATGGTTTCCATAGATTGAGGAGGTGTCCAAATGGCAGTACCCCGCGCGCGAATTTCCAAGCAGCGTCGTAACAAGAGACGGAGCTCTCACTGGAAGCTGGCTTTGCCCGGCCTGGTCAAGTGCCCCAAGTGCGGCGAGCCCGTTCTGTCCCACAGAGCCTGCAAGGCTTGTGGCTACTACGCCGGCCGTCAGGTCATTAAGGTCGCTGAGGAAAACTAAAGCATAAGAAAATGGAGAGGGCGTGAAACCTTCTCCATTTTTTCTTGTGTCAGAAAAGCCGCACTGGCGGCGGCGGAACCAAATCCGCTGATTTTACTACATGGAATGGAGGCTTTTTATGTCTGCCATCATTACCAAAATTGATCCCCGTTCTCCGGCGGAAAAGGCCGGCCTGCAGGTGGGGGAGACCCTGCTGACCATTGGCGGCAGAGCCATCCGGGACGTGCTGGATTACAAATTTTATGCCTATGACCCCAGCCTCACTCTGGAGGTGCAGGATCAGACCGGCGCAAAGCGCACCGTGAAGATCCGCAAGGCCGAGGGCCAGGATCTGGGTCTGGAGTTCGAGACCTATCTGATGGATGCCCAGAAGGGCTGTGCCAACCGGTGCGTCTTCTGCTTCATCGACCAGCTGCCCCGAGGGATGCGCAAGAGCCTGTATTTTAAGGATGACGACGCCCGCCTGTCCTTCCTGCTGGGCAACTATATCACCATGACCAACCTGAGCGACGAGGATGCCGACCGCATCGTCCGCATGAAGATCTCGCCGCTGAATATTTCGGTGCACACCACCGACCCCGAGCTGCGCACCAAAATGCTGGGCAACCCCAACGGCGGTTCCAGCCTGCGCCATCTGAAATCCTTTGCCGATGCCGGGGTGAAGATCCACGCCCAGATCGTGGCCTGTCCCGGCTGGAACGACGGCGATCAGCTGAAAAAGACGCTGGCCGACCTGTCTGCCATGTATCCCTCGGTGGAGAGCGTTGCCGTTGTTCCCGTAGGCATCACCCGTCACCGGGAGGGTCTGACGCCGCTGACCCCCGTGGGTGAGCAGGAGGCCCGGGACATGATCGAAATCATCGACGCACAGCGCGCCGAAAACCGCAAGAAATACGACACTGCCATCGTCACCGCCGCCGACGAGATGTATCTCAAGGCCCATCTGCCCATGCCCGGCCCCGATTATTACGAGGGCTATCTGCAGCTGGACAACGGTGTGGGCCTCATGAGCCTCTTTGAAGAAGAGCTTCGGGGCGCGCTGCTGATGGAGGACGAGGGCCGGGAGGCTCCCAGTCCCTTTACCATCGCCTGTGGCATGGCTGCCGCCCCCTTTATGGAGCGGATGGTGGGCCTGATCCGGGAAAAATGCCCCGGCCTGCAGGGCAAGGTGGTTGGCATCCGCAACAAGTTCTTTGGTGAAACGGTGGACGTTTCCGGTCTGGTCACCGGCGGCGATCTGCGGGATCAGCTGAAGGGCAATCTGATGGGTGAGCGCCTGCTGCTGCCCATCGTCATGCTGCGGGACAAGCAGAACGTCTTTTTGGATGATGTGACCCCTGAGGATCTGGAAAAGGAGCTGGGCGTTGCCGTTCGTGCTCTGGAGATCGACGGCGGCGTGTTCCTGGATGCCGTTCTGGAGCAGGAGTTCTAAAAATACATCCAGAAATTTAACAAATTTCGCTTGATTTTCCAAAAGAAAACTGAAACAATAGAAAATAGAAAGAAAAACAGGGAGTTGATATTATGGAAAAACCCGTGATCGCCATCGTAGGTCGACCCAATGTGGGTAAATCCCTGCTGTTCAACCGTATTACGGAGAAGCGCAACGCCATCGTGGAGGACACTCCCGGTGTCACCCGTGACCGTATTTACGGCGATGCCGAGTGGCGCAACAAGCCCTTTGTGGTGGTGGACACCGGCGGTATTGAGCCCAAAACCGACGATGAAATTCTGAAATTTATGCGCCATCAGGCACTGATCGCCATCGATCATGCCCAGGTGGTCATTCTGGTCACCGACATCCGCACCGGCGTCACCGCCGCCGACATGGAAGTGGCCGCCATGCTGAAAAAGGCCAGAAAGCCCATTGTGCTGGCCGTTAACAAGATGGATGCACCCGGCAATCCCCCTGCCGAGTTCTATGAGTTCTACAACCTGGGTCTGGGCGACCCGGTGGGCATTTCCGCCCTCCACGGCAACGGCACCGGCGACCTGCTGGATGCCTGCTTCGATTACCTGCCCAAGGACGCCTGGGATGATATCAAAGAGGACGAGGGCATCAAGGTTGCCATCATCGGCAAGCCCAACGCCGGCAAGTCCAGCCTGGTCAACCGTGTCACCGGTGAGGAGCGGGTCATCGTCAGCAACGTGCCCGGCACCACTCGTGACTCCATCGACAGCAAGATCGTCCGGGGTGAAGAGCACTATACCTTTATCGACACTGCCGGTATCCGTCGCAAGAGCAAGGTGGACGAGGCGGTGGAGAAGTTCTCGGTCATGCGTGCCCAGATGGCCATCGAGCGCGCCGACGTGTGCATCCTGATGATCGACGCCGAGGCCGGCATCACCGATCAGGACACCAAAATCGCCGGTCTGGCACACGAAGCAGGCAAGGCCGCCATCATTGCAGTTAACAAGTGGGATCTGATCGAAAAGGAGACCGGTACGCAGGCGGAATATGAGGAAAAGATCCGTACCGAGCTGGCTTATATGCCCTATGCGCCCATGATCTTCCTGTCTGCCAAGACCGGTCAGCGGGTGGAGAATCTGTTTGACCTGATCAAGAAGGTACACGCTTCGGCCACCATGCGCATCACCACCGGCAGTCTGAACGCCATTCTGGCCGATGCCACTGCCCGCGTTCAGCCTCCTACCGACAAGGGTCGCCGTCTGAAGATCTATTATATCACTCAGGCCAGCGTCCAGCCCCCCACGTTCATCTGCTTCTGCAACGATGCCCGTCTGTTCCACTTCTCCTATTTGCGCTATCTGGAAAACCAGATCCGTCAGGCCTATGCCATGGAGGGCACTCCCGTAAAGATGGTCATCCGACAGAAGGGCGAAGACATCTAATCGCAGACACTTCTGCGGAAGTGTCGGGCACCTTCGGTGCGTGCGATTCGCGGGCGGAACCAGTTCCCCCGCGTGCCCCCTCCGGCCTCCCGGCGGGGACGGGGATGATTCCCGACATTAAGGAGATATATTAGATATGTTTTCTGATTCTGTTATCGCTTATATCGCTGCAGCAATTATCGCCTATCTGCTGGGTTCCATCAGCGGTGCCATCGTGTCCTCCAAGGTGGGGCATCACGAGGATATCCGCAACTACGGCAGCGGCAACGCCGGTATGACCAACGCCCTGCGCACCTACGGTATTCGTCACGCCGCCATCGTGGCTGCTATGGATATGCTCAAGACCATCCTTGCCATCCTGATCGCCAAATGGCTGGTGGGTTGGTACTGGGGCTTTGTCATCGGTTCGCTGTTTGCCATCACCGGTCACCTGTTCCCCGCCTATTACGGCTTTAAGGGCGGCAAGGGCGTTTTGTGCGGTCTGGCCTCTCTGCTGATGGTAGACTGGCGCATTGGCGTGCTGGTGGTGCTGGTGTTTGCCGTTTGCGTCGTCCTGTGTAAACGGGTGTCGGTAGGCTCGATTTTTGCCTGCGCATCCGCTCCTCTGTGGTGTCTGCTGTTGGGCGTGCCCGCACTTCATACCGTCTATGTGCTGCTGGCGGCAAGCTGGCTGATCTGGTGTCACCGATCCAACATCAAGCGTCTGCTCCGGGGCGAAGAGCCCAAGACGGTCATCGCCAAGAGGAAACCCCGATGAAGATCGCAGTGATCGGCAGCGGCGGCTGGGGTCTCGCCATGGCAAAGTGCATGGTGGAGGCCGGGCACAGCCTGTCCGTCTGGAGTCATAAGCCCGAAACCACCGCAATGCTGCGGGAAAAACGCTGCAATCCCAAGCTGCTGCGGGGCATTGCCATGCCCGAAGGCATCGAATTCACCGACGATCTGGCCTGTGTGCAGGGCTGTCCCATCGTGGTGCTGGCGATCCCTTCCTTTGCGGTGTGCGAAACGGCGCAAAAGCTGTCGCCCCTGCTGGAGGACGGTCAGGTGCTGGTGCTTTTGAGCAAGGGCTTCGATTTGCAGCACGATTGCTGCCTGCTTTCCGACACGCTGGTGCGGGAAGTGGGTACCCGCTGTCCTGTGGTGGCCCTTACCGGCCCTTCTCACGCCGAGGAGGTCAGCCGGGGCATTCCCACCGCCGTGGTGGCGGCATCTCCCTCCCGGGAGGCGGCAGAACTGGTGCAGAAGACCCTTTCCACCGACTATTTCCGCATCTACACTTCGCCCGATATCGTCAGTGCCGAACTGGGTGGTGCCATGAAGAACATCATGGCAGTTGCCGTGGGTGTTTCCGACGGTTACGGCTACGGTGACAACACCAAGGCCATGCTGATGACCCGCGGCATCGCCGAGATGGCGCGCCTGGGCCAGCTGCTGGGCGGCAAGGCCGAGACCTTCTCCGGTCTGTCGGGCGTGGGCGATTTGATCGTCACCTGTGTGTCCAACCATTCCAGAAACCGTCGGTTCGGTCTTCTGGTGGGCGGCGGTATGCCGGTGGAGCAGGCATTGCAGGAAGTAGGTGCTGTAGTCGAGGGCTATTTTGCCACCCAGGCCGTTCATCGGCTGATCGAGAAGCAGCAGCTGGATATGCCCATCTGCAACGCCATGTATGCCATTCTGGTGGAGCGTCGTCCTCTGAACAGCGTGATCCAGACTCTGCTGCAGCGTGCCAGCCGGGTGGAGCATGATGCCTACGAGGCAGGCGAGCTTTGGAAATAACAACAGCGGCAGGGAAACCTGCCGCTTCTTTTTGCGAATTTAGTTAGATATCTATCGAAATAAATTTGACAAATCTGATGAGCTGTGCTATTATCCAGTTAGATAAACATCGAAACAAAAGGAGGGCGAGTCTATGAACGCCTTTTTGCAGGAATTAGAGCAGACGGCAGCTGAACTGCGGCAACAGGCCAATGCCTTTGCCGCCCAGCAGCGGCAGGATGACGCCGATCTGACCAAGATCCGGGCGAATATTTACGACATTTGTGCCACCATTGGCAAGGTGATGTGCAAGACCCAGCCGGAGGAAGCCCAGGAGACCGCTTTTTTGAAAAAACTGGAGGAGCTGCCTCAAAACTGGCGGGTGGCGCTGGAAGCTGCGGAGGCTCACGGCAACACCCAGCGTGCCGCCGTGGAGGAACTGAAGCTGGAAGCCCTGGCCCATGTGCTGGCGCGATTCCACGCCCGGAAGGAGGGCTGAGCCGTGACCGAAGAACAGGTTTTGCAGCTGTTCAAATGTCTGGCAGACCGTTCCCGCCTGCGGATCTTGCAGTCGCTGCTGCAGGAGGATATGTATGCCGAGCGGCTGGCACAGCGATTGGGCGTGACCCCGGCCACCGTGTCCTTTCATATGAAAAAACTGGAGGAAAACGGTCTGGTCACCTCCCGCGCCGACCAATACTATACCATGTATACCCTGCGCCGGGAGGTGCTGACCCAGCCGGTACTGGAACTGATCGGCAGCGCCTGTGACGGTCGCTCGGAGCAGGAGCGCCGGGATGAGGCCTATCGGAAAAAGGTCATCGAGACCTTCTTTGAATATGGTCGCTTGCGAGCCATTCCTGCCCAGCGGAAAAAGGAGCGCATCTGTCTGGAGGAGATCGTCCGGGCGCTGGAGCCGGGAAAGATTTATGCAGAGCCCGAACTCAATCAGGTTCTGCTGCAATTTCATGAGGATTACTGCACCCTGCGCCGGGATATGATCTCGGAAGGACTGCTGAAGCGAGAGGGCAGTCTCTATCAGCGGGTGCTGTGATCATAGAATGCGTTGGCCGGGGCAGGCGCCGCCCCGGCACTCCACAAAACAAAAAAAGCATCCGACCGAAGTCGGATGCTTTGCTTTTGTCTGAAAAATCAGATGGCGCGGGTAACCTTGCCGGAACGCAGGCAGCGAGTGCACACGTTGACGTGCTTGGGGGTACCATCGACGATCGCCTTGACGCGACGGACGTTGGGCTTCCAGGTGCGGTTGGTACGTCTGTGAGAGTGGGAGACCTGAATACCGAAGGTCACGCCCTTGCCGCAGATATCACATTTAGCCATTCTTTGCACCTCCTTGTGCCTTAGTCCAAACGCTTTTTTCTAAGTTATCGAAAAAGCGGCTCAATTATGTTACCACACAAATCTGAAAAATGCAAGGGTTTTCTCAAAAAACTTTTTGCCCTTGCCAATTCATACCGATGGCGGTATAATAAACTATCATCACATTTCTGCGGAGGAAAAACCAATGAAGTGCAATTATTCTGTAGAACTGCATAAACTGATTACCGAGTTCCGTCTGGAAGTGGTCTATGGTCCCGAAGATTATCAGGACAAGCTGATCAGCAGCCGTGCGGTTTGCCGTCCGGCGCTTCCGCTGGCGGGCTTTTTTGAGCATTTTGACCCTGATGACATTCAGGTCATCGGCCGTGCGGAAACCGCTTATCTGCAAAGCCTGACCCGGGAAGAGCGCCTGTTCACCCTTGACCGGCTTCTGGCGATGAAGTTGCCTCTTCTGGTGCTGACCAATGGTGTGGAGGCCGACGAGGACTACGTTTTCCTGTGCAAAAAACACAACACACCCCTGCTGCGCAGCAAGGATTACACTTCCAGTTTTATCTCCGCCCTGTCTGCTTCGCTGAACGTCCATCTGGGTGATCGCTGCACCCTGCACGGCGTTCTGGTGGAGGTCTACGGCGAAGGTATCCTGCTGAAGGGCGACAGCGGCGTGGGCAAGAGCGAAGCCGCCGTGGAGCTGCTCAAGCGTGGTCACCGACTGGTGGCTGATGACGCGGTGGATATCAAGAAGGTGTCCAATAAAACGCTGGTTGGCTCCTCCCCTGAGCTGATCCGGTATTTTATGGAGCTGCGCGGTATCGGCATCATCGACGTGCGCCGTATTTTCGGTACCGGTGCCATCAAGCCTACCGAGAAGATCGACCTGATCATCAACATGCGCAAGTGGGAAGAGGGCAAAGCCTATGACCGCATGGGCGAGGAAACCAATTTTGAAGAGATCATGGGTATTTATGTGCCTTCGCTGGAAGTGCCCATCCGTCCCGGCCGAAATCTGGCCGTCATCATCGAGGTTGCGGCTATGAATAACCGTAACAAAAAGATGGGCTACAACGCCGCCAAGGAGCTTTCCGACAAGCTGTATAACAGCATGCTTGCCCAGAACGGCGATGCCAATAAATAAAATCGCAATGTAAAACAAAGACCGCTCAGCCGAGCGGTCTTTTTGTTATTCGATGGTCACGCAGATCAGCGGTCGGAGCTGCTCCAGAACGCCAAGATCAATACCATCCACTGCCGTCAGCTCCTCTACCGATTGAAAGGGGCCGTTGCAGCTGCGGTACGCCACGATGTCTGCAGCCCGCACCGGGCCGATGCCGGGCAGGGTCTGCAGCTGTTCTTCGGTGGCGGTATTCAAATCCAGAGGATTTCCCGATGCAGGTCGGGTCTGGGCAGGTATCGTCACCAGCGGCGGCAGACCAGCAGGCGCGATCCCTCGCCCCACATAAGGCCGGAAGGGGAGCAGCAGCAGAAGCAGCACCGCACCGGCAAGCAGAAGCAAAGGATTGCGGTTAAGCTTCATGCACGACACCTCCCAGTGCATACCCCACGATGAAGCCTTCGGGGGCAAGAATATCCGAAAGAGCGGTTACCGCCACAGGCGCGGTCTGTTGGTTAAACAGATTGTAAGCCCAGAGCCTGTCCTCCCGGCGCACCAGCGTCACGGCGTGAGCACCCGAAAAGACGCTGTCGCCCAGCCAATAGGACAGCACAAATACCCGGTTTTCGGGGTGGTTTACAGCATCGGCAAAGGCAGAAAACTGCTTTTTGCCGGCAAATTCAGAGAAAGAAATCCCGTCTTCCTGCAAATATCGGCCAATGGCGTAGGGATCTGCGCCCCAATGACCGCCCAGCATCAGCCAACGGCGGCGTTCAAAAGTTTCAATGATGCTTCCCAGCGGTCGGGGACAGTGAATAAAGTGCAGGGCGTTGTGCAGGGCGATCATCTCGCAGCCCATATAGTCCATGGTGCGCTTCCCTGCGGAAATGTGTACCAGCGAGGCCTGTCCGCAAATAGGACAGGGCGGGGTGAAGGGCAATGGGCGCTCTGCATATCGGAAGGGCAGCCGTGCCAGTGCAAACCACAGCCGATGAGAAAACAAAAACCGCACGGACAACACCTCCTTTGGCTTTATTATAGCGGCAAAATTAAGAATTGTTAAGAATTTCCTCAAAAAATCTGTGCTACAATAAAGAAAAAGGGGGTGCATCCTCGTGACATCAAAGAAATGGTTCCTACCCGCCGTGCTTGCTCTGATTCTGGTACTGCCGGTGGCGTGCTACACCATCCTGTACCTGCTGGCACCCGGCTATGCCGGCCACTTTGACGTGGTGGAGAGCAACTGGGGCGTGACTCTCCCCTGGAATGCCGGCTGGCAGGAAATTTACGGCAACAATCAGCGGGACGGCTTTCACGGAGACGGCCTCAGCTATTACGTTTATACCTGTGAAGACGGTGGGGAGATGGACGGTCTGTTTGACTGGCAGACCACCAAAACACCCCATGCGAACTGTGAAACATGGCTGGACGAACTGGGCGTTCCTGCCGATGTGCGCCCGCCCTACACCGAATGTGGGATGAAGCGCATGACCCAGTCGGACGGCAGCGAGGCTTTGTTCTGGTGGCACAGTGTCGCAAAGACGCTTTATATCGCAGAGTCCTATCAGTAAGGAGGCGGCGAAATGAGCAGACAAAAGAAACTGAACATAGCACTGGCGCTGGTGATAATTGCAGCGGTAGTGTTGTACGTGGGGTATCTGATAAGTGTGTCGCGAGAGAAGACGAAAACTTATGATGCGCTGGCACGGCAGCCTGTGGAGGCCGTACAGGCTATTTCTCCGGAGCAACTGCAGTTTGTCATGCGCGGAAAGCTATACGACGGGAAAACCAACGATCAAGCGCTGGTGTTTCCCGGGCGGGAACGGTATCAGAGTGCCGATACTGCGGTGCAGACTGCCGATGAACGGTTGATACAGACCATGCGTGCGGTGGCGGCCTCCCTTTGCATCTATGTTTATGACTGGTGGAGCGAACGGCCTACCGTAGCACCCGGTACGGGCGGGATGACCCTTTCCTTCTTCGCCGGAGACGAGGCCACCGCAAAGACACAGTTTCTGGTGGTGAACGGCGAACTGCGCCAGATCATCGCCTTGGAAGATGGCTGGCTTTATTGCCGGTATCCCGTGGATGCAGAGGCATTACGTGAATTGGAAGCCGCTCTGCGGGCTGTTGGCAACTGAGTTTGCCTTGATAAAGCCAAATACCGCACGATAATTGCCTTGAACCGAACAGCATGAAGCGCATGACCCAGCCGGACGGCAGCGAGGCTTTGTTCTGGTGGCATCTGGAGACAAAAACGCTGTATATTGCAGAATCGTATCAGTAAATAGAAAGGAGCATCTGTATGAGCATCATGGATCAGAACAATGTTTTCATGCGGTCGGAAAATCGTTCGGTGCGTCCCGGCTCGGAGGGCTGGTGGGCGCAGAAGGAAGGCGTGTTCCTGTTCTCCCGCAAGCGCACGGTGGACAGCAAAAAGATGGGAAAGGCCATCCTGACCGCCACCGCCATGGGCGCAGCCCTCATCGGTGCTTTTTGGTGGCTGGCAGTGACCTTTTTGCCTTGACAAAGCCTAAAAACCGCACTATAATTGCCTTGAACTGAACAGCAGGGGCGCTGGCGCAAGCCGGCTGAGAAGAACCCTTATACCTGATCCGGGTAATGCCGGCGTAGGAAGCGAGAGATTATAAGGCTTTTGACGCGCTGCATCCGCAGCGCGTTTTTTGTTTCTCGTCAGGGCTGTTCTCCACAAAAATAAGGAGGACGAAAAACATGAAAAACAAACGTGTACTGACCCTTTGCGAGGGTGCTGTCTGCATTGCGCTGGCCTATGCGCTGAGCTTTTTTGAGCTGGATCTGTGGTTCCAGGGCGGCTCCATCGGTCTGGCCATGCTGCCCATCGTGGTGTTTGCATGGCGCCGGGGCTGCGGCTGGGGCGTGATGGCCGGTCTGATCTTCGGTACCATCAAGTGCTTCTATGCCGGCGGCTTTGCCTGGGGCTGGCAGTCCATTCTGCTGGACTACAGCGTGGCTTATGCCATGGTGGGTCTGGCGGGCATCTGCCGCAAGCTGCCTCACGGTCTGGCCTGCGGCGCTGTGGTGGGCGGCCTTTCCCGGTTTGTGATCCACTACATCAGCGGCGTCACCATCTATGCCATCATTGCTCCCACCGAGCTGTTCGGCATCACCTTCCTGAACCCCTGGACCTATTCGCTGGCCTACAATCTGGGCTATATCCTGCCTTCCACCGTTTTGGTGGCACTGGTGTGCTTCTTCCTGGAAAAGCCGCTGAACAGACTGCCCCGATAACATATTGTCAGCCCCTTCCGGCATATATTTGCCCGGGAGGGGTGTTTTTATGAAGCATGAGCGTATTACCGACCTGAGTTATAAAGAGGTCATCCATCTGGAATCGGGCCAGCGGCTGGGCTACGTCCGGGACGCCGAGATCGACCCGCACAGCGGACGGGTGACGGCTCTGGTCATTCCCGGACGGCTGAAATGGCTGGGCCTTTTGGGCCGGGAGCCCGAGACCGTCATTCCCTGGGAGCGCATCCGCCGGCTGGGAGAGGATATCATTTTCGTGGGGGAAAAGCAGGCTGCTGCAGTCAAAGAAGATTGATGAACGCTTGATTTTGTGATATACTACTATTTTAGTGGCCACTTTGCTGATGAACAGGAGAAAAACGAGCAAAATTTCGTCCATTTTTCTCCAAAAAATACTTGCAAAGCGCGGCTGGTTGTAGTATGATAAATAAGCTGCCGAAGAATGCTACTTCGGCGGACGTCACACATTGCGAGAGGCGGAGGAAAGTGCCCCACAAGGGTCCCGAAGCCGATGAGCGTGGTGGAGGAAAAAACTTAAAGGAGGACACAATAATGTCTGTTATTAGCATGAAGCAGCTGCTGGAAGCTGGCGTCCATTTCGGTCACCAGACCCGCCGCTGGAACCCCAAGATGGCCGAGTACATCTTCATGGAGCGCAATGGTATCTATATCATTGACCTGCAGAAGACCGTCAAGAAGCTGGAAGAGGCTTACTTCTTCGTCCGTGATCTGGCTGCCGAGGGCGGCTCCGTTCTGTTTGTTGGTACCAAGAAGCAGGCTCAGGACGCTGTGAAGGAAGAGGCCGAGAAGGTCGGTATGTTCTATGTCAACGCTCGTTGGCTGGGCGGTATGCTGACCAACTTCAAGACCATGCGTCAGCGCGTCGAGCGCCTGAATCAGCTGAACCGTATGTCTGAGGACGGCACCTTTGATCTGCTGCCCAAGAAGGAAGTCATCAAGCTGAAGCTGGAGATCGAGAAGCTGGAGAAGTACCTGGGCGGCGTTAAGGAAATGAAGAAGCTGCCCGCCGCTATGTTCGTTGTTGACCTGCGCAAGGAAAAGAACGCCATTGCCGAGGCTAAGAAGCTGGGTATCCCCGTTGTCGCTATCGTCGACACCAACTGCGATCCCGATGACGCCGACTACGTCATCCCCGGCAACGACGACGCTATCCGCGCCATCAAGCTGATCGCCGCCACCATGGGCGCTGCTATCACTGAGGGCCGTCAGGGCGAGCAGCTGAACGTCTCCGACGAGACCGCTCCCGCTGAGGAAGCTCCCGTTGATACCACTCCCCGCGCTCCCCGTAAGCGCGCTTCCAAGACCGCTGAAGAGATCGCCAATCAGTAATTGAGCGACTCCGGTAACCCCTAAAGCATTTTTTCGGGGCGGCGCGACCCCGCGCCGCCCCGCTTTTGATTTTGATAAAATTAGATTCTTAGGAGGAAATATATTATGGCTTATACCGCTGCTGATGTTAAGAACCTGCGCGAAATGACCGGCGTTGGCATGATGGACTGCAAGAAGGCCCTGGCTGAGGCCGACGGCAACATGGACAAGGCTGTTGAGATCCTGCGTGAAAAGGGCCTGGCTGCTTCTCAGAAGAAGGCTGGCCGTATCGCTGCCGAGGGTATGGCTTACGCCGCTGCCATCGACGGCATGGGCGTTGTGGTCGAGGTCAATGCCGAGACCGACTTCGTCGCCAAGAACGACAAGTTCGTTGATTTCGTTAAGGGCGTTGCCGCTACCGTGGCTGCCTGCAAGCCCGCCGATCTGGATGCTCTGATGGAGTGCAAGTACAACGGCACCGATCTGACCGTCACCCAGCAGCAGCAGGAGATGGTTCTGGTCATCGGCGAGAACATCAAGGTTCGCCGCTTCTCCATCTTCGCTGAGAACACTTCTGTTCCCTATATCCATGCTGGCGGCAAGATCGGCGTTCTGGTGAACCTGTAAGTTTCCGAGGGCATTGACGCTACCGAGATCGGCAAGGACGTTGCTATGCAGATTGCTGCTCTG
>JAGAVA010000086.1 GCA_017620505.1 Clostridia bacterium | reverse complement strand
TTGACGGTGCACAGCGCCAGTACGGTACAAGGGGTCTCCAGCACCTGCTCACAGGAAATGTGCTGTACGCCGGGAGTCTTCAGGTCGGCAAGCCGTCCCCCCTGCTCCTTGAACCGCAGGATGGCGGGCACGTCCAGCCCCTCCTCCCGGAAGATGCCGCCGGAGGAATCGCTGATAGCGATGACCCGGATGCCCAGTTCAAACATTTCCTGTGCCGCCGAGCGGCCTACGTTGCCCAGACCGGCAACGGCGGCGGTGCAGTGCTCCTGCCGGATGCGCAGGCGCTTGATGGCCTCCCGGAGCACATAGGCCGCGCCCTTTCCGGTGGCCTCGGTACGGCCCCGGCTTCCGCCCAGCTCCACCGGCTTTCCGGTGACGATGCCGGGAATGGCAGAGCCTGCCATCATGCTGTAGGTGTCCATGATCCAGCCCATGATGGCGTCGTTGGTGCCCACATCGGGTGCGGGAATATCCACGTCGGGGCCGATTACCGGCAAAATCATGGCGGTATAGCGCCGGGTCAGGCGCACCAGCTCGCCCCGGCTCAGCTGGGTGGGATCCACCGTGACGCCGCCCTTGGCACCGCCGAAGGGCAGGCCGGCCAGCGTGCATTTCAGGGTCATCAGACCGGCCAGACCCCGCATGGAATTGTGATCCACCGTAGGATGGAAGCGCACGCCGCCCTTATAAGGCCCCAGCAGACTGGAATGCTGTACCCGGTAGCCCTGAAACACGGTAACCGTGCCGTCATCCATTTCCACCGGCACCGACACGATCATTTCCCGCTCGGGAAACTTGGCGAACTCGTACTGGGTGCGTTCCAGCCCCAGAATGGCCGCCGCCCGGTCGATCATGGTAGTAAAATTCTCATAGACACCCTGCATGGCATCCGCTCCTCTCTTTTTGCACAAAAAGAATAGCCTATTTTTGGCAAAAACGCTGTTTTGATGGTTTCAGAGGAGGATACCTCCCCTTTTCGACTTCATTATAGCAAAACAGACGCTTCGGTTACAACCGAAAGCGTCTGTCGTTTTTCACAAAATTGAGTGGTCAGTTTTGTTCACTTTTCTCTTTGGAAGGCAGCAGCTCCATTAAAATCAGGCTGGACATCATCAGCGCTGCGCCCACATAGCCCCGGACGGTCAGCACCTCGTCGGCCAGAAAATAGGCCACAATGGCAGAAAACAGCGGCTCCAGCGTGAAGATCAGCCCCACGTGGCTGGCGGTGGTATACTGCTGCTGTACCGTCTGCACCACAAAGGCAAAGCCGGTGCAAAACAGTGCCAGAAACAGGGCGCTGGCCCAGATGCCCGGTGTGGAGGGCAGCCGGGGCTGCTCCAGAAGGAGTGACAGCACCAGCATGATGACCCCCACCACGCCCAGCTCCAGAATTCCCATCTGCAGGGCATCCACCTGGGGCTGGCTGACGGCCTTTTCGGTAAAGATCAGATCCAGCGCGTAAAACAGCGCCACCCCCATGCAGATCACATCACCCAGCGCAGGCCGGAAGGCCTCGTTGAGGGTCAGCAGCGCCAGACCCACCGTGCACAGCAGGATGCACAGGGTCAGCCGCCTGCCCGGCTTTTGACCGGTGATGAAAAAGTTGAGCACCGGCGTGGTGGCTGCCGGCAGAGCGCAGATAAATCCGGCGTTGGAAATGGAGGTATACAGCACGCCGTAGGTACAGCATACATACACCGCCGTCAAAAATACCCCCACCAGCAGGCTGTATTGCAGGGTCTGCCGGGAGATGCCCTTCATTTTTTGAAAAAACACGCCGCCCAACAGCACAAAGGCCACCAGAAACCGGAAGGCGTTCAGGGTCAGCGGCGGCAGGTCGGTGAGGCACAGGTCCATGAGAAAATAGGACACGCCCCAAAAGGCGGTGACCAGCACCAGCAGCAGATCGGCTCGTTTTTGCTTCGTCATGTCGTTCCCCTTTACAGTTCCTGCAGTCTGGGCGTTTCCGGGATAAACTCGCTTTCCAGACCCAGCCCTTCAAAAAACTTTACCATCTCCATGGGGGCAAACTTTTCGGTAGAATAATGGGTGCCGCCCACCAGGGTCACGCCGTGTTCCTTTGCGGCGGCGTGGTTGCGTGCCACCCAGGGGATCTCCGCCCAGGTGATGCCGGTGAGGAACAGATTGATGCCCTTTTCCCGCAGTTCGGCATAGATATTGGGGTTGGAGGCACCGCCGCCCATAAGGGCGATTTTGCCGTCTATCAGTTGTTCGTCACCGTAGGGATAAACCTTGATTTCATGCCCCAGTGTCTCACGCACCTTTTGGGCAAACTGGCTGACGGTGGTAAAGGGGGTATGGCACAACAGGCCCATGCGCACCAGATTCTGCTCGTAAAAGGCCTCGTAAGGGGTGATGCCCAGCGCCTTTGCCAGATTGGTGCCCGGCGACCAGGGACTGACCCGATCCAGCGGAATGTGGTAGTTGAACACCGAAATATTTCGCGCTTTCAGCCGCTCCACGATGTCCTGTGCCACCGGCGGCGAATCGTGCATCAGATCTTCCTTCTGGGACACGGGATGGTGGGTGAACAGCAGGCAGTGGGTGTCTCCCCTGCCCTCCATGACCTCCAGCACCTCCCGGGAAACAAAGGTGGCGGTATAGACCTTGCGCACCACATCGGTGTTGTCAAACTGCAGACCCATGGTAGAAAACACCTCGGTGCACTCCCAGGGGCGAAACTCCTGCTCCAGTGCCCGGTAAATTTCCTGTGCGGCCATGGTTTTTGCCATACAAAACGCCCTCCTTCGGCAGAAAATGCTTCTGCTTTCATTATAGAGGGCGCAGACAGGAAAAGCAAGGAAATAAAAATCTCCCGAAAGCAGATGCCCTCGGGAGAAATGGGTTTCGACAATTCAGTTCAAAAAGTCCTTCAGCTTCTTGGAGCGGGAAGGATGGCGCGCGTCGCCGCAAGCTCCGCACTCGTGTTTCGCCAGAGCGAAACAACGAAAGCTCCGCAGCGTCTCCTTTTCCCCACGCGATCCGCTTCGCTGGGTTCGCGCGGGGGCCCCAAAACTGCGCCGGACAGCACAGCATCTCCGGTAAAATATCTTAGTTCAAAAAGTCCTTCAGCTTCTTGGAGCGGCTGGGATGACGGAGTTTTCTCAAAGCCTTGGCCTCGATCTGACGGATACGCTCACGGGTGACGTTGAACTCCTTGCCCACTTCCTCCAGGGTGCGGGTGCGGCCGTCCTCGATGCCGAAGCGCAGGCGCAGCACCTTTTCCTC
>JAGAVA010000085.1 GCA_017620505.1 Clostridia bacterium | reverse complement strand
GTGCTCACCGACGCTGAAAATGGTGTTTATCGCTGCATTTACTGCGAAGCACAGGCAAAATAACTGCATAAGCAAAGCCCGCACCGAGTTGGTGCGGGCTTTTTTGTTGCCTTATTCCCGGTGGTCAGCATACCAGACCGTCAGATGTTCCAAGGTATCCTTCACCTCTGAACGGACACGCATCATATCCTCTTCGGTGTCGCAGTAGCCGAAAACCGGCTCCCAATGGATCCCGTTGATCGGCTGTTCGGCTTCCCGCAGGCGATAAAGATAGCAAACGCTGGAAAACTTTCCGTTCGCGCCCCGGTGGGCATAGCCCTGCCGAAGATTGCTTTCATAGCCACCGGGATGTCCCGCCCGGTCAAAGGTTTCGCCGCCCACATGGAGCAGAAATCCGCCGCTGTTATCCATATAATACGCCCAGACGCTGTCTGTCGGCAGGCTGTCCCAGTCCACGTTCTGCTTTTGCCCCTCTTTTTGACCGGTCTCACCGGTTTGGACAGCACCGGCCTTCGCAACCACATAAGCGCCGAAAAAGGCCTTGCCGTCCACCGTCTCGGGCAGCTGCAGATCGGGATAATACTGGGACACTTCCGCAGGACTATTCAGCATCCGCCAGCCGGTGAACAGGGTATCCACCGCACCGCCCTCCGTGGCAGCCGCCCAAACGCCCTGATCATACGCCAGATTTGCCGCTGCGGCAAGCCGCCGCTGTTCCAGTGCCGCCTGCTGCTCCACCGCTTGCATCGCAAGCGTTTGCCGCCGCAACTCCTCTTCCAGCCACGAAACAGACTCCCGTTCTGCCTGCGCTTCAGCCTCCATCTCGAGGGTGATCAGGTCGCAGTTTTCCACATAAGTACATACCATATCAGCAATTTTTTGCAGCCAGACAGGGTCTACCGTATCCACGGTATCGTTGGGCTGGTGAAAGCGGTAGCCCTCGGGCAGCTCACACAGGCCAATGGCAGGATGGGTAAAGGCATCCTGATCGCTGGCGCCCACAGCAGGTTCCATCACGGTATAGCCCACCGCCCGGAGATAGATCTCCATGGCTTCGCCCAATGCGGCAGCGGTTTCTCCCAGCAGTTTGAGGCCTTCCGGATCGCCCCAGCCCAGACAGTCCAGATTGATCACATTGATCAGGTCATAGTGTTCTTCCAGCAGGGGAGCCAGCGCCTTGGAGCCCAGCAGTTTCTGCTCCTCACCGGTAAAGATGCAAAATACCAGATCGTGGGGCAGTGGATCGCCCGCCAGCTGCCGGGCACATTCCAGCAGGGTCACCGTTCCGGAGGCATTGTCGTGGGCGCTGGGGTACAACACCTCGCCCCAGGTGCCGGTGCCATCCACATGGGCGCACAGCACCATGGCCTGGGTTCGATCCTCACCGGGCAGGACAGCGCAATAGTTGTTCCGCTCCAGCTCTCTTGCGTTGGCTTTCATGCGGAGGGTGATGGTTTGAGCCTGCTCTGCCAGCGCAAAGGCGCTATCGGTGAGGGTGATGCGCCGATCCTCCAGATTGTCGTTACCAGTTCCAAAAACATCGCTGCCTGAATCCAAAATGCCGTTGGCCGGCCGCAGAGTGATTCTGGCATCGCCCCGCTTTACCCCTTCGCCCCACAGCAGCACAGCCTCGCCGCCGGCGCAGGCTTCCGGTTCAACAGACAGCGGCAGGGTTGCATCGATCTCCTCCATATGGAAGCTGTAGGTATAATCCACGCCCTCGGTCAGCTGCACATCACCATTCGGCAGATGCAGAATGACCTGCGCCTCTGCCAGTGCAGGGTCCCCCACGATACCGGTATAGGGCACCGCAAGACTGTCGCCAAACAGCGGCTGATAGCCCCACTGCTCCAAAAAGCCGGCCGCATAATCCCCCGCTGCAATGCAACCATCGGTGCCGGTCTGTCGCCCGCCAAAGGCGGTGGAGCACAGATATTCCAGCACTGCACCCATCTCAAAGTCCTCGGGCGCTGCAGGTGCAGGCTCCAGCGCAGACAGATACGCAATGGGATCGGGTTCGGGCGGCATCGGTCGCGCCTGCCACAGACAGGCCGTTATCAGCAGCCCTGCCACGGCAAGCATGGCGCACAATCCCAAAAACTGTTTTTTCATATTTTCGCCCCCTTGATCAACTGAAAAGGACCACTGCTGCAAAGTGGATCCTCTACTGGATTTATCCGTTCACTGGGACAAAATGTGACTTATTTTTAAAAAAATGCCGCCAAACGGCGGCATTTTCCGATGATATTCTGTTATCAGCGATCCCACTTTTTGATGAGGGCTTCCAGCTCGGCGGCAAAGCCCTTGAGATCCTTGTTGGTGCCGCCCTTGTTGTGAGCGATGGCCTCGAGCAGCGCCTGACCCTGCCGCTGCAGCTCCTTGTACTGGGCGGTGATTCCCTGCTCCTGGGCAGTCTTGGGCTTGACGGGGGTATGACCTTCGCGGATCATGCGGTTTTCGATCAGGTCATATTCCTCCATCAGTTCGGGGCCGTGGACGGCAAAACCCAGCTTTTCCAGCCGTGCCACATACTGAGGCACCACGTCGGCATCGCCGTGAACCACGAAGACCTGCTTGGGCTTGGGAGAGAATGCCTGGATCCAGTTGAGCAGGCCGCTTAGTCCGGCGTGAGAAGACAGGCCGGGGAAGTTGACGATCTGCGCCTTGACGGCGATCTCCTCACCGAACAGCTTGACCTCGGTAGCGCCGTCCAGCAGGCGGCGGCCCAGACTGCCCTCTGCCTGATAGCCCACGAAGACCACGGTGCACTCCTCCCGCCACAGATTATGCTTCAGATGATGGCGGATACGGCCTGCATCGCACATACCGCTGGCCGAAATGATGACCTTGGGCATCTTGTCGGCGTTCAGTCCCCGGGACTCCTCGGTGGTTTCGGTGAGCCGCAGATCGTCGAAGGTCAGCATCTTGATGCCGTCCTCCACCAGCTCGATGGCCTCCTGATCCAGATAACCGGTCAGATCACCGGCGAAAACGGTGGTGGCGGCCTTTGCCAGCGGACTGTCCACATATACCGGGAAGTCGGGCACCGAGGTCACCAGCCCCCGCTCCTTGATCTCCCGGATGAAATACAGCAGTTCCTGGGTACGTCCCACTGCAAAGGCAGGGATGATCACGTTGCCGCCCTTGGCAAAGGTGCCGTCCAGAATCCTTGCCAGATCCTCGGTATATTCGCCTTCGCCCTCCCGGTGTTCCCGGTCGCCGTAGGTGCTTTCGGTGATGACATAATCGGCCTCGCACAGATAGGCAGGATCCCGGATGATGGGCTGCTGGACATTGCCGATATCGCCCGAAAAGACGATCTTGCGGGTCTCTCCATCTTCGGTGATGGTAAATTCAATAAAGGAAGAGCCCAGCAGGTGTCCGGCATCCACAAAACGGACGTTGATGCCGGGGCACAGCTCAAAGGGCTGGTCGTAATCGTAGATCTCGATGTTGTTCAGGGCCAGCTGGGCGTGCTCGGTGGTATAGAGCGGCTCCACCATGGGGCGACCGGCCCGCTTGCCCTTCTGGTTGGCCCACTGAGCGTCGCTCTCCTGAATGTGGGCGCTGTCCATCAGCATGATATTCATCAGCTGGGCGGTCAGACGGGTGGCGTACACCTGACCGGTGTAGCCCATTTTATAAAGGAGAGGAATTCGCCCGGTGTGGTCGATGTGGGCATGGGTAGCAAACACATAATCCACCTCGCCGGGATGGAAGGGCAGCTTGTTGTCGTCGATCTCATCACGACCCTGCTGCAGACCGCAGTCAATGAGGATGCGCTTGCCGCAGGCCTCCAGACAATGACAGCTGCCGGTAACAGCACGGGCAGCACCATAAAACGTCAACTTCATGGAAGTTCCTCCTTTGATCAAAATAGGTGAAATTGTCCTTTTTTCTTATTGTATCACGGCTGAAGTATGGTATCAATGCCCTGAAATATGAATTTTTTCTGAAAAAAGATTCTCATGGCCGTCATGTTATTCTGTTAATCCAAATCGCCAAACAACAGTCAGACGACCGCTCAGCTGGGGGTTCGGGGGAGGGCGAACCATTCCTCCGCGGCTCCCCCGACCGCCCTTTTCTCTTGTACCGTCAACGGCACGTTCTCTTTTCGGCGGGACGAAAAGAGAATGTGGGGTTGGATCTGTGGGTTCTATAGATTGCCACGCTCTGACTGCCAGAGGGCAGTACGCACCAAGTACGCGAAACGAGTACCTACTCTACGCCTTAGTTTTTTCTGTAGGACCCTGCGGTGCGGTACTTTCCCTCGTCGTAAAGTACCCAAAGGACGGCAAGAGGGGTGTTTCGAATCCCCCCTCTTGCAACTCCCCGCAACGACTCCTCAAGCGCCGGAGGGCTGTATGCTCGGTGCATCTCGGTAAACACGTCGCAACAAACGCAAAAGGACCACCCCTTCCGGAGTGGTCCTTCCAGCAGTCTTATAAAATTCCAAACATCAAATCGGTATAGGTAGGCATGGGCCAGAACTCCTTGCCCAGCAGCACCTCCAGCGTGTCTGCAGGGGTGCGGAGAGCTTCCATGGCGGGCAGGACCTTATCCCGGTAATAAACGGCCTTGTCCCAGCCATTCTCCATGGCAACACCCTTTTCCTGAACCTTTTCCAGCTTGCTGAGGGCGGTGCGCAGGGCGGCGGAAGCGGCAGACACATCCTTCAGCAGGCCGGCTTCCAGGCTCACATCCACTGCAAGGCCGGTGTCCTTCAGGCTCACCAGCGTTTCCGACAGGAACTTGGCGTACTTGACCACGGCAGGGATGATCTGGCGGCGGGTCATCTCGATCATGGTGTTGGCCTCGATGTTCACCGTCTTGGAATAGCTTTCCAGATGGATCTCATAGCGGGACTCCAGCTCCTTGCGGCTGAAAACAGCGTGCCGCTGGAACAGGTCGATGTTCTTCTGGGAGATCAGCGCCTTGGCGGCCTCCACAGCGTCCTTGATGTCGGGCAGGCCTCGGGCCTCAGCCTCCTTGCGCCACTCCTCGGAGTAGTTGTTGCCGTTGAAGATGATGCGCTTGTGCTCCCGCATCACATCCCGGATGATCATCCGGCACTCTTCGTTGATGTCGGCGGCGCTTTCCAGCCGCTCGGCCATCCGGGACAGAGTCTCGGCCACGATGGTGTTGATCATCACGTTGCAGTCGGCGATGGACATGGAAGAGCCCACCATACGGAACTCAAACTTCTTGCCGGTAAAGGCAAAGGGCGAGGTGCGGTTGCGGTCGGAGGTATCCTTGGGCAGGTTGGGCAGAGTGGTAACGCCCAGCTTCAGGTTGCCGCCCTCCCGGATGGTGGACTTGCCGCCGGTCTCGATCTCGGTGAGCAGGTCGGTGAGCTGATCGCCCAGGAAGATGGAAATGACGGCAGGGGGGGCTTCGTAGCCGCCCAGACGCTGGTCGTTGCCGGCGCTGGCCACCGACACGCGGAGCAGGTCGGCGTATTCATCCACCGCCCAGATGACGGCGGTGAGGAACAGCAAAAAGCGCAGGTTGGATTCGGGGGTCTTGCCCTGATCCAGAAGGCTCTTCTGCCCGTCCAGGTTCAGCGACCAGTTGTTGTGTTTGCCGCTGCCGTTGACCTTGGCGAAGGGCTTTTCATGGAGCAGGCACACCAGATTCTGCCGCAGAGCCACCTTTTTCAGGGTCTCCATGGTCAGCTGGTTCTGGTCGGTGGCGATGTTGACAGAGGCGTACACCGGTGCCAGCTCATGCTGGGCAGGGGCGGCCTCGTTATGCTCGGTCTTGGCGGGAACGCCCAGACGCCACAGCTCATCGTCCACCGCACGCATGAAATTCATGATGCGATCCTTGATGTTGCCGTAATAATGATCCTCCATCTCCTGACCCTTGGCAGGCTTTGCGCCAAAGAGGGTGCGGCCGCACAGCGCCAGATCCAGCCGGTGAGCCAGCTGATCCTTGTCCACGATGAAGTATTCCTGCTCGGCACCCGTCATGGCAAGGATGCGCTGGGCATCCTCTTCACCCAGCAGCCGAACCACCCGCAGCGCCTGCCGCTCGATGGCTTCCATGGAGCGGAGCAGAGGGGTCTTTTTGTCCAGCACTTCGCCGTTGAAGGAGTAGAAGCAGGTGGGGATATAGAGGGTGTCGTCCTTGACGAAGGCGGGGGAGGTGCAGTCCCAGGCGGTATAGCCGCGAGCCTCGAAGGTGACGCGCAGGCCACCGTTGGGGAAGGAAGAAGCATCGCCCTCGCCGCGGATCAGTTCCTTGCCGGAAAAGCTCATGATGACGCTTCCGTCACTCTGAGGATTGATGAAGCTGTCGTGCTTTTCGGCGGTGGAGCCGGTGAGGGGCTGGAACCAGTGGGTATAGTGGGTAGCGCCCTGATCCAGCGCCCAGCGCTTCAGGCCGTTTGCCACGATATCTGCCAGAGCGGGGTCCTGCATGGGGCGGCCCTGGTCGATGATCTTTTTCAGCTGTTTATAGGTATCGCCGGGAAGATAGCGGCGCATGGCGCCGTCATTAAACACGCGGGAGGCATAGTTGTTCAGCACTTCGGTGGAACGCTCATTCATCCGGGATCACTCCTCTTGTGGATTTTCGATGGCTCTATCATACGCTTTTGTGCAGAAAAATGCAATATTTTTCAAAAAAAGACTTTCAAAAAAGAAAATCCGTCAAAAACAAGCGTCTTTGACGGAAAATTCTGTTTGATTTTCAAAAAATGATTTAGTCGATGTCTTTTTCCACTTCTTCCAGACGTTCTTCCAGACCCCAGGGGTTTTCCAGAATGCGGCGGAACAGGCGCATGGAACGGGCATAGTATAAACCATCGCAGATGCGCTCGTCGGCAACCACCATCATGGTCATGATCTTGCGGGCCACAATGTCGCCGGTCTTTTGATCCACCACGGGTGCCATGCGCTCCTTGCCCACGGCGATAAACTGGCCGATGGTGCCCAGATCATAAATATGGTGATAAATACCGGGGATACCCAGCGACTTCAGATAGGTGATGAACAGGCCGCCGTGGAAGGGGCTCAGGTCGGTGATGGCTTCGGGAAGCAGGCTGGAGCGATCCAGGAATCGAATGAGCGCAAAGGCCCAGCGCATGACCCAGTTGGGGATGGACGTCAGCGCCTTTGCCAGCTTGTCAGTGCCATTGGAAGAGCCGGTCTCCTTGTTGGCATGGATCTGCTCGTCGAACTTGGCCTTCACCTCAAAAATGGTCTCACGGCCGGTGAAGGGGATCTTGATGGTGGTGCTGGGCTCGTTGTCCCGCAGGGACTTTTTCAGCGCCATGGACACCCAGATCTTTTCGTTGGCAAAGATACGTCCGCCCATGACAAAGCGGTTCAGTGCGGGGCGCTTGGCATACAGCCGCACGGCAGAAGCCACGAACACGTCCAGATAGGTCATGTCGATGCCCTGCTCCCGCTTTTCGTGGATGTACTGGTC
>JAGAVA010000084.1 GCA_017620505.1 Clostridia bacterium | reverse complement strand
TTTTGCCCCGGCTGTGCGGTTTTCAAACCTCAACGTACTTCAAGTACGCCTTCGGCTTGAAAACCTTCATCCGAGACAAAATCTCTCGCTGTCAAAATTCCTAAATTACACGTGTCATTGCGAATCTCGGAATGACAGCAAGATATGAGGTCTTTTTCCAATGAAAGTAGCGATTACCGGTAAGGGCGGCGTGGGCAAGACCACCCTGTCCTCCACCCTGGCACGGCTCTACGCCGACGAAGGCCGGACCGTTCTGGCCGCCGACGTGGACCCCGATGCCAATCTGGGTCTGGCCCTGGGCCTGACTCAGGAAGAAGTGGACGAGATCGTCCCCATCTCCAAAATGCGTACCCTGGTGGAAGAACGTACCGGCGCATCTGCCGCCAACAAGTTCTTCAAGCTCAACCCCTACGTTGCAGACATCCCCGATACCTTCAGCAAGGACATCAACGGCGTCAAGCTGCTGGTGATGGGCACCGTGGACGTGGGCGGCACCGGCTGCGTCTGCCCCGAGCATGTGATGCTCAAGAGCATCCTGTCCACCCTGACCTACCGCAAGAACGATGTGGTCATCATGGACATGGAGGCCGGCCTGGAGCACCTGGGCCGCGGCACTGCAGCGAATATGGACCAGTTCATCGTGGTCATCGAGCCCGGTGCCAGATCCGTCCAGACCTACCGCAATGTCAAGCGGCTGGCATCCGATCTGGGCGTCAAGCGGGTCCGGGTGGTGGCCAACAAGGTCCGGGATGAGCGCGACGAGGAATTCATCCGCAATTCCATCCCCGCCGAGGATCTGCTGGGTATGATCCATTACAATCTGGAGATCATGGACGCCGACCGCAACGGCAAGTCCCCCTACGACTTCAGCCCTACGGCAATCGACGAAATCCGGAAAATCAAAGACATCCTTGATCGTGACTAATACATCATAAGGAGGAAAAACCGTGGCACTTTTTGAAAAGAATTCTGTTACCCTTTTTGAAAGAGTTTTTGGCGGTAACGACTACAACTACGAGCGCACTGTTGCTGCAATCGACGCAGCCATCGCCCAGTACGGCGAAGCCGAGCCCGTAGCATTCCCCGCCACCGCATATAACCTGCCCTGCTATTACAGCATCACCGGCAAGAAGATCAACAACCTGGGCGATATGAAGGCCGCTATGGCAAACGACATCAAGCCCATGATGACCCGCAACAAGCGTCTGCAGGACGTTTTCGACAGCGGCATCGCTTCTGCACTGTGTGCAGAATTCCTGGAAGCTCTGAAGTATCTGCACGGCGCCGAGCCCTATGCAGAACCCGAAATGGGCTTCCTGACCGACGCATTCGTCCGTAACCTGGGCCTGCCCCTGGTTATCTATGACATCCCCGGCGTGGCTGTCATCATCGGCGGCGCCGATGACCCCGCTGAGACCGTTTCTCTGGTCAAGTCCTACCAGAACCAGGGCATCCTGGTCTCCCTGACCGGCGAGTGCATCAAGCACTGCCATGATGCCGGCATGAACCTGGGCGAGGGCGTCCGCGTGGTCCCCCTGGGCTACGAGATGCAGTCCGTCGTCCACATCGTTTCCGTCGCTCTGCGTGCTGCCCTGATCTTCGGCAACATCACCCCCGGCGACACCAAGGCTCTGTACGCTTACACCATGGAGCGCGTCCGCGCCTTCGTCAACGCTTACAAGCCCCTGTCTGATGAGATCGTCTCCTACGGCGCCGGCGCCATCTGCGCAGGCTTCCCCGTTATCTCCAACGAGACCGAGAACATGTTCCGTGTTCCCAAGTCCCTGATCCAGCAGCTGGATACTTCCAAGTGGAACGCCACCTCTCTGGAAGCCCGCGACATCAAGCTGAAGATCACCAAGATCGACATCCCCGTTTCCTTCGCTACCGCTTTCGAAGGCGAAATCATCCGCCGCGGCGATATGCAGGTGGAAGTGGACGG
>JAGAVA010000083.1 GCA_017620505.1 Clostridia bacterium | reverse complement strand
GTGACTGGAGTTCAGACGTGTGCTCTTCCGATCTCTCGGTAATGGCGGTGAGGTTCATGACCTCATTCTGCTTCACCACCGCCTGGCCAAAATCGCAGAGCCGCCGGGCGGTATCTTCACTCAGCTCCAGTCCCAGGCCGGGCAGACCGGCGGTGAGGGTTTCATACATCATGGAGTGGCCTCCTTGGGCAATGCGCCCACGATTCCCTCCAGGTCCACCTGATTCTCGTCGTAGGGATCGAAGGTGGATTTTGCGTCTTCCTCCTGGGCAGGCAGCACCACTTCCTGGACATACAGGAAGGCCAGCAGGTCCCCTACATTGTCATAGGAGCTGACCCCCTCGTCACCGCTGGCCTTCAGATAGGTGTCGTTGGCGAAGGTGGCGATGTCTGTGGCTGTTTCGTCGTAGTGATCGTCGAAGAATTTGGAATAAGCCTTCAGGTCATGGGAGAAATTCTCATTGACACCGGTGGCGATACGGGCCGCCGCCGTGGCAGCCTCAGGGCTGTTGATGTCAGCCAGACTGTTCAGGGCGTAAATATAGGCCATGAAATAGGCACTGTACTGAAATTCCGGGCTGGAGTTGGCCCGGCAAGCCAGGAACGCGGCGAAATTGGCATCCCGCTCGTTGGCAATGCTCATGCGGTGGGCCATTTCGTGGCACATGGTAAAGGGCAGGCTCACAGCGGGAATCTGGGGGTTTACGGCGGCTTCACCGGTGATGCCCATGGTGATGCCGGTGATGCCCATGGAGCTGTACAGGCTGGCCCAGCCCAGCTCCTTAACCGGAACTGTGGAGCCGGCGAAAACCGGGTAGCACTGCTCATAGGTCAGGACCTGGAAACCCTCGGCCGCCTGCTCTGCCAGGGTGGAAAAATCGGAATACTGCAGATCACCGTGTTCGTCCCGGGGCAGCTGGTCCGCCAGGGTATTGGCCTTGTCCCGGTAGTAGACCACCGCATCCTGCCGCTCCTCCAGGGTACATTCGGAAACCGTCAGGCGCACATCGTCAGCCAAGGGACCGGCATAATAATTCAGGCCGTACAGACCGGTGTGCAGAAGATACACAAGCATCACGCCGCTGAGGACCCAGCCCAGCCATTGGAAGAAGTTCCACCGCAGGACGATCATCAGCACCAGTGTCGCCAGGGCTGCCACAATGGCCAGCACCAGAGCCACCTGCCAAACGCAGAAGCCCACGCCGCTGCTCCAGTCCGCCAGGAAATTCTGGATTGTGCGGGTCAGATAAGGATAGACCATATCCACCAGAGTGGTGAATTTTTTGGCCAGCATGGTCACGCCCCAGGTGATGGCACCCAAAATGGCGGCAACCAAGTATCCACGCCAGTATTTCAAAAGGATCCGCCTCCTTTGCAAATCGTTTGATGGGTATAACCCATGATAGTATATCACAAGATTTGCCGTTTGTCTGCCCCCAAATTTTGAATTTTTCGTAAATCCGGCCAACTGCCGGTTGTGCCGCCTCTTTGTGCTGCATATTGCAAGCACAGAGCATAAACAGGGACGTGCGGTTGCACGTCCCTGTTTGTGTTATTTGAAATACTTCACTGCGGCCTTGAACAGCTGGATATCATACTCGCCGGGGACATTCTTATACAGTCCCGCGCCGATACGCTCGCTGTGGCCCATCTTACCCAGAACTCTGCCGTCGGGGGAGGTGATGCCCTCGATGGCGTACAGGGAGCCGTTGGGGTTGAAGTGGATGTCGGCGGTGGCCTCACCATTCAAATCAACGTACTGGGTGGCGATCTGGCCGTTAGCTGCCAGCTGAGCAATCAGCTCCTCGGATGCCAGGAACTTGCCCTCACCGTGGGAAATGGGCACATTGTACACGTCGCCCACGTTGGTCAGGCTCAGCCAGGGACTCTTGTTGGAGGCGATGCGGGTGCGGACGATCCGGCTCTGGTGGCGGCTGATGTTGTTGAAGGTCAGGGTGGGGCAATTCTCATCGGTGTCGATGATCTTGCCGTAGGGCACCAGACCCAGCTTAATGAG
>JAGAVA010000082.1 GCA_017620505.1 Clostridia bacterium | reverse complement strand
GGGCGAACCATTCCTCAGCGGCTCCCCCGACCGCCCTTTTCTTTTGTACCGTCAACGGCACGTTTTCTTTTCGGCGGGACGAAAAGAAAATGTGGGGTTGGAACAGTGGGTTCTGGAAAATGCCACGCTCTGACTGGCAGAGGTCAGTACGCACCAATCTTTTCTGCAGGAGCCTGCGGCGCGGTACTTTCCACCGGCGGAAAGTACCCAAAGACCGCTGGGGCGTTTCGATGCGCCCCCGTCCCCTGGCGACTCCTCAGGCGCCGGAGGGCTGTATGCTCGGTGCATCTCGGTATGCAAATCCATATAACCAAAAAAGAACCACTCCTTTCTGGGAGTGGTTCCTCTATTTTTTCGTTACTTTTTTGCAAAATCCACAACGGTGCTCAGACCCAGCTTCAGACCGGGTAGCAGGCTGTCGATCTCCAGCCATTCCTCCCGGGTGTGGGCGCCTGCGCCGCGGTACAGACCGAAGCAGGTGGCGGGGATGCCCAGCGACAGGGGGATGTTGCAGTCGGTGGACATGGCGGCACGCTTGGGTGCCTTGCCGGTGTGCTTTTTGATGAGGGTCTCACACCGCTTGAGCAGGTTGTCCTGCTTTTTCTTGTCCACATCGCCGCCGCAGGGGCGTTCGCCCAGCAATTCCCGCTCAAACTTGGCTTCCTCGCTGTTCAGCTGCCACATAAGGGACTGGAACTGCTGGCGCATCTGATCCAGACCGCGCTTGTCGTCCGAACGGTACTCGTACAGCATTTCGGCGCTCTGGGCGATGGTATTCACCGAGGTGCCGCCCTGAATGGTGCCCACGTTATAGGTGGTTTTGCGACCCTCCAGACGGGGCACCGGCTGACCGTACAGGCAGCAGATGATGCCCGACAGGGCAGCAATGGCGTTGGGATTGCCAAAAGCGCCGTAGGAATGGCCGCCCTTGGTGGTGGCGGTGACCTTCCACCGCTCCGAGCCTACGGCGCGCTCTACCAGCGCCTCCATGGTGCCGTCAAAGGAGATCAGCTGCTTGATGCGGCTCTTGTAGTCGGCGCAGATCTGGCGCACGCCCTTCAGATTACCCAGACCCTCTTCGCAGGTGTTGAACACCAGCAGCAGGGGGTACTTGATCACTTCGGGATGCTCCAGCAGATACTTGGCGCACAGCATGAGAGCCACCACGTTGGCGGTGTCGTCCCCCACGCCGGGGGCATACAGCTTGCCCTCTTCTTCCCGGACGGGCAGAGGGGTCACGTCGGGAAACACCACGTCCATGTGGGCCATAAACACCGTGCAGGAGCGCTTGCCTGCCACGTCAAAGGGCAGGATCACGTTGCCGGCCGCGTCTACGGTCACCTTTTCTGCGCCCTGTTCTTCCAGCCAGTTTTTGATAAAAGCCGCCCGCTGTTCCTCCTGATGGGAGGGGGCGGGGATGGCCGCCAGCGTCTTTAGCAGGGTCAGCTGTTCTTCGTAATGGTTTTCACACCAGGTCAACATTTCAAAATCCTCCAAGTGGGTATTATAGTTATCATAATACATCTTTTTGCGCCTTGCAACCGAAAAAGAGCCGTGGTACAATTATTTTGTTCTATTTTTTCGATTGCGAGGGCAATTTTATGGCCATTACCACCGTTTTGTTCGATCTGGACGGCACGCTGCTGCCCATGGATCAGGAGATTTTCGTCAAGGCCTATTTGGGCGGACTGTGCAAAAAGCTGGCTCCGCTGGGCTATGATCCCAAAGCCTTGTCTGCCGCCATCTGGAAGGGCACCGAGGCCATGGTGCGCAATGATGGCAGCCGTACCAATGAGGAGGTTTTCTGGGAGACCTTCTGCGGGATCTTTGGCGAAAAAGCCCGGGAGGATCTGCCGATTTTTGAAGATTTTTATCATAACGAGTTCCAGCAGGTGGCACAGGTCTGCGGTCATAACCCTGCCTCCCGTGTGCTCATCGACGGTCTGAAAGCCCGGGGTCTGCGGCTGGTGCTGGCCACCAATCCCATCTTTCCTGCTGTCGCCACCCACAGCCGGGTGCAATGGGCAGGTCTCACTCCCGAGGATTTCAGCCATATCACCACCTATGAAAACAGCCGTTTCTGCAAGCCCAACCCGGCCTATTACCGGGAAATTCTGGACAATCTGGGGCTGAAGGCCGAAGAATGTGTCATGGTGGGCAACGACGAGGGCGAGGACGGTGCGGCGGCAAAGCTGGGTCTGCCGGTGTTTTTGCTGACCGACTGTCTGATCGCCCGGGAGGGTGCGGACACTGCCGGGATGCCCCGGGGAAGCTTTCCCGAGCTAACCGAATGGCTGAAAAAACTGTAAATATTTGACAAAATTAAGGATTTTTATATTTTTATTGAAAAAACCCTTTTCAGACCTGTCGATGTGTGTTATTATTAGATAAAATAACCAAAAAAGACAGAGAGGAAGGGATAACAATGGGAATGTTCACCGTTCAGCGTGTCAAAGCCGGGTTTAAGTTTAATCTAAAAGCCGGCAACGGTCAGATCATCGCCTCCTCCAGGGTGTATCATCTGATGGATGAATGTTTGGCAGCCATCGAAAAAGTCAAGCAGTTCGCCCACGCTCCTGTGGAGGATCAAACGCTGTCCAGTGCACCCACCCTGCCCTTCCCCAAGTTCGAGGTGAAGCATCATGAGCGGGGTGGCATCAGCTTTTTCCTGCTGGATGACAGCGGCACGGTTTTGGCTCACGGCAAGGGCTACACCGCCAAACGTTCCTGCCTTGCGGGCATCCGTTCCATTGCAGAAAATGCACCGGACGCTCCGGTGATCACCGGCTGAACAGGAAGAATTTCCGGCGCGCCTGTGCGCGCCGGTCTTTTTATGAGGAGAATTATGAGAAAATTAGCAGCAATCACGGGGGTTTTGCTGTTGCTTCTGTGCCTTGCAGGCTGCGGCCTGCAGCTGGAAGCCCCCCGGACCGTTTCCCGTGAAACATTGGAACAACTGCATAGCAGTCTGCAGCCGGAGCCCCAGCCTCAGCCGGAGCCTTTGCCTCAGCCCGAACCCCTTCCGGAGCCTGAGCCTGAACCCGAGCCCACCGAAGAGGAGCTGCGTCAGGCTCGCGCAGAGGAAATTCTGGCAGGCATGACCACAGAGCAGCAGGTGGGACAGGTGTTTATTGCCCACTCCCCCGGCCCCTACGGCGATGCTGCCGGTGATATGGAGCAGCTGCAGCTGGGCGGCTGGCTGCTGTTCAAGCGGGATTTCCAGGATAAAAGTGGAAACTGGCTGACGGCAGAAGATTTTGCCGCCCAGCTGGAGGCTTATGGCGCAGGGGCATCCATCACCCCCTTTTTCGGCACCGACGAAGAGGGCGGCACGGTGGTGCGTGCCAGTCAGAACCCCAACCTGTTCCCCGAAGGGCCCTGCCGGCCTGTCCGAAAGCTCTATGAGCAGGGCGGTCTGGAAGCCGTTTTGCAGGATGCTGAGGCCAAGAGCCAAACCCTGCTGTCCCATGGCATCAACCTGAACTTTGCCCCTGTGGTGGATGTTTCGACCAACAGCCGAGACTTCATTTATCCCCGCACGCTGGGGCAGGACGCCGAAATCACCGCAGAATATGCCGCCGCCGTCACCCAACAGCTGAAAACCGGCGGCGTGGGCGCTGTGCTCAAGCATTTCCCGGGTTATGGCAGCAATCGGGACACCCATACCGGCGTTGTTACCGATGTTCGCCCCCGGGAACAGTTTGAATCCTGTGACTTGCTGCCCTTTAAGGCGGGTATCCAGGCCGGGGCTTCGGCTGTTTTGGTCAGCCACAACATCGTCACCTGTCTGGACGGCAATCTGCCGGCCTCCCTGTCCCCGGCGGTCTATGAACTGCTGCGGCAGGAGCTGAGTTTTGCCGGGGTTGCCATTACCGATGACCTTGCCATGGATGCGGTGGAGGACTATGCCCGGGGCGGCAGTGCCGCCGTCATGGCGCTGCAGGCCGGTGCCGATATCGTGCTTACCGACAAGCCGGAAGAAAATATTGCTCAGGTACGCGCGGCGCTGGACAGCGGCGAGTTGCCTCTCCAGCGGCTGCAGGAAGCCGTCTTGCGCATCCTGCTGTGGAAGCTGGAGCTGGGCGTCATTCAATAAATGAGAAAATCCCTGCCACACGGCAGGGATTTTTTGTGATTACAGTTCTTTGACGTACAACCGGTCGGTGCCGCCGCCGTAGTTGACGATGTCCTTCAGGTAGCGGTAGCCGTACGTTTCATACAGTCCCACGTGCTCCGAGGGAATATACGTGCGCTCAAAGCCCAGCTCTTTTGCGTAGGCGTTGGCGTGGTCGATGAGTCGCTGAGAGATCCGCCGCCCCCGGTAGACTTCGGTGACAAACAGGGTGGTCACCCAGGGGTAGATCTCGGGCAGAGGATAATAATCGGTTTTCAGCAGGGAGATCATGCCCACGATCCGATTGCCCGACATGGCAACGAAGGGGGTCTCCCAGTCGGAAAAGTCCCAGTTGCGCAGGCTCTGGAGGGTGTGCTCCTTCACCTCTTCCCAGGAGAAGTTTTCCACAAATTCAATGAGACCTCTGGAAAGTTCGGTGTCTTTGTCCACCCTGTGGATGGTGATGGGACGGGGCGCAAGGCCAAAATGCTGCTCCACCTGCTGCAGTGTGTCCTCCACCGTGGAGCTTTCGGTGCGCTCCACCCAAAAATATTCGCTGTTTTTGATATCGGCGTACCGCTGCTCGTTGAGGCTCTTCAGCGTTTCCCTTGCAACCTTCTTTGCCTGCTCCACATCGGTGGCACTGTACAAAAAGTTACGGAAGCCCTGATGATCGGGACGGTTGCAGTAATCCTCAATGATATTGTCGGGATCCTTGATCAGAAAGGCCACACGGG
>JAGAVA010000081.1 GCA_017620505.1 Clostridia bacterium | reverse complement strand
GTGCCAAGGAAATCCTGAAAATGGGCTATTACCTGGGCTTTACCGGGGTTATTACCTTCAAAAATGCCCGAAAATCCCATGAAGTACTGCAAATGATACCGATGGATCGAATTCTGATCGAAACCGACTGCCCCTACATGGCGCCTGTGCCTCATCGGGGCAAGCGGTGCCACAGCGGCCTGCTGCCCCATACGCTGGAAACGCTGGCTCAGATCCGCGGCCTTTCGGTGGAGGAAGCCGCCCAGATCACCCTGGACAACGCCAAGCGATTCTACGGCATTGAATAAGGAGGTACCCCATGGATATTGAAATCGGTTCCCCCCTCCGCCCCTGGCGGCAAAAAGCCGTTGCCGAATTTCTTGCCCGGGAGGCGCTGGATTACGATCCTGCCATCCCCTTTACCGTCAACCTGCTGGACGACGACAAGATCGTGGGCACCGGTTCGCTGGACGGCAACATCTGCAAATGCATCGCCATCGACCCGGCCTATCAGGGCGAGGGTCTGACGGCTACCATCATCACCCAGCTGCGGCAGGAGGCCTTCCGGCAAGGACTGCGGCATTTGTTCCTGTATACTAAACCAAAAAACCGCTTCATGTTTGAGGGTCTGAGCTTTTACCGGGTGGCAGAGACGGCCGACACCCTGCTGATGGAGAATGTCAAGGGTGGTGTCCAGCAGTTTGTTGCCAAGCTGGAGCAGCCCGAAAACCCGGGCACGGTGGGCGCCATCGTTGCCAACTGCAATCCTTTCACATTAGGCCACCGTTATCTGGTGGAGCAGGCTGCCGCACAGGTGGACACCCTGCATCTGTTTGTTCTGTCGGAGGACAAGAGTTTTTTCCCCGCCGCTGACCGCATGATGCTGGTACAGCAGGGCGTCGCCGACCTGAAAAATGTCATCGTCCACCCCACCGGCGACTATCTGATCTCGGCAGCCACCTTCCCCACCTATTTCATCAAGGACAAGGACCGCATCCCCGAGATCCGCTGCCAGTTGGATCTGGAGGTTTTTGCCAATCACTTCGCTCCCTCGTTGGGCATCACCCGTCGCTTCGTTGGCACTGAGCCGCTGAGCCCGGTCACCGACGCTTACAACCGGCAGATGATGGAATACCTGCCCAAAAAGGGCATTGAAGTGACCCTCATCGAGCGCAAGACCATGGACGGTGGCCCCATCTCGGCCAGCCGTGTCCGTGCCCTGCTGGAGGAGCGCAAGTGGGAGGAACTTTCCCGGCTGGTGCCGCCCACCACGCTGGAATATCTGCAGGAGCGGTTCGCATGACTGCCCGAAAAGCTGCCCTCCGGGCGCTGGTGCTGGCGGTAATTTGCTGCGGGCTGATGGCGCTCATTGACGGCTATATTCGCCCTTCCTACGGAATTAAATCGGCAGTGAAGATCGTCTTATTTCTTTGCCTGCCGCTCGCACTGTTCCGAAAGCAAAAGCCTTTGTTTTCCCGTTTTCGAGCAGAAAAGCGAGGGCTTTTGACCGCACTTGGGCTGGGGTTTGGGGTCTACGCCGTCATTTTAGCAGCCTATTTCCTCATTGACGGCATGGGCTGGTACGATTTTTCCGGTATCGTGGGACAGCTTTCGGCAAACGCCGGGGTACACCGGGGCAATTTTCTGTATATCTCCCTGTATATTTCCTTTGCCAACTCGCTGCTGGAGGAATATTTCTTCCGGGGCTGGCTGTTTGACGGGCTTGCCCCCCTTGGTTCGGTTACCCGCTGGAGTCTGTGCTGTGGGCTGTTTGCTTTGTATCATGTGGCCATGATGACCGGCTGGTTCTCGTCTGTCCTGTTTGTTCTTGCTATGGCAGGACTGGCGGCGGGCGCCGCTATTTTCCACTGGCTGAACCTGCGCTATAACACCCTGCTGACCTCCTGGTTGGTGCATATGTTTGCCAACTTTGCAATCAACACCATCGGATTTTTGCTGATGACCTGAGAAAAACCGGCTCACTGAGCCGGTTTTCTGCATAGTATGGAGAAACTACACTCGGAGGTGCGCCATGGCCATTCGACTGAATCCCGACCTGTCCGATCCTGAAAGCGATCTGGAGACCCAGCTGTTTGCCATGGGTGCTATCATTGCCGGCAATCTGCTGTCAGTGGCGCTGCTGCAAAACAAACTGGAGCGCCGCCGTCATCCGGAAGCGCCTGTACCGCCAATTTTTGACCTGCTGCCCAAAGTAAGCATCGGCCTGTTTCTGGGTGCTTCCCTGTATTTTCTGGCGCTGTCCCGGCGGGACGTGCGGGAAAATCCCGACCAAATGACTCTATGGCTGGTGTTTGCCGCCAATCTGTTGTCTACCACTTCGGTAGGACTGAAAACTCATGTGGTCTTTTCTTCGCCGCCAGAATCGGCAGCTACCGTCGGCTCGGTGGAACCGTAATTTCGGCGCAAAGCCGCAATTTCCCGCCGCAGCATCGCCAGTTCCTGCTCCACTGCAGTCAATCGGTCGCCCTGCTGCTGTGCCTGTAATAATTGCCCCTGGGCAGCGTTGGATTCCAGCACCTGCCCGATGAGCTCCAGCCAGCTGCCCAGAGAATTCTGCTGATTATAATCCAGCCGCCCCAGCAATGCAAAGCCCAAAACAGTACCCAACGCGCTCATCAGCTCGGCAGGCAGATCGAAAAAGCCGTTACTTGCAGCCATGTACCCCTCCCTACCATGCGTTAAAAAATCAACCTAAACTTTCGCGTTTTTGTTGAATATCCGGCAGGTTGTGGTAAACTATATACAGATTTTGCGTTCGGAGCGTGATTTTTGTGAAACGAAACTGGTTTACCATTCTGCTCATCCTTTTCTGTATGTTTTCGATTTCTGTTTCTGTATCGGCGGCGTCTGTCCCCAGCGGATATACCGCAATTTCCACAGCAGAGCAACTCATGGGGATCACGAATATGTCCGGTAAGTATATTCTGACCAAGGACATTGATCTTAAAGGGAAAAACTGGGGTTCTTTGGGCGGCATAAACAAAACTGACTGCTTTACCGGCGTGTTTGATGGAAACGGCTACACCATTTCCAATCTTTCCGGCCCAAATGGCTTGTTTAAGAGGAACACCGGTACCATCAAAAACGTAACGCTGGACAGTTCCTGTCTCATCAGCAAAACCTCCGGCTCATATGTAGCCGGTATCGCCGCCATCAACGAGGGCACCATCGAAAACTGTATCAATCACGGTAACATCAGCGCAGGTACCCCCATTTATACGGGCGGCATCTGCGGCAGAAATGCAGGTGGAACGATTCGTAAATGTGCTAATACCGGAAATATCACGGCATCCGGATACCCCACAAGTTCCGAAGGTATGCAGGTCGGCGGCATCTGCGGCGCTACCCTCACAGCCTACGCCACCATCGATCAGTGCTGGAACAGCGGCAACATCTCAGCCATCAGTTATAGCAGTTACAAGTCAACTTATGCGGGCGGTATCGTGGGGATCATCGGTTCTTCCAGCGGTACACAGGATGAACTCGTTGTTTCCAACACCTATAACTGCGGCTCGGTTCATGCAAAATCCAAATCCAACACCTGTGCCGGCGGCATTGCAGGCGAGCTGATCGCTCAGGAGATCAAAAATTCCTACAATGTGGGTACGATCAGCGTCGATGGTACCTCTTCCTCCAGAGAGTATTGTTTTGCCATCGCCGGCTGCAATGTAGGTGTAAATGCCTACAGTCCAAAAGGCACCTATACAAATTGCTATTATTTGGAGGATTGCTACACGCCCGTCTATGCTAATCCCCCAGCGGGAACCACCGCCTGCTCTGCCGCACAGCTGCATCAGAAATCCACCTTCTCCGGCTTTCATTTCACAAACATTTGGATGATCGACGGCGGCAGTTCCTACCGCTACCCCGTTCTTCGGGCAACCCACGACTGCAGCCATTCCTATCAATTGACAACGGACACTGCCACCTGCGATGCCGATGGTCAGAAAATCTATACCTGCAGCTATTGTGGCGGCACCTATCGGGAAGCCTCTTCTGCGCTGGGTCATATTTGGGGCGAAGTTTCCTATGTTTGGCTTCCGGACAACTCCGCTTGCACCGCTACGCGTGTTTGCAGCAGGAATATAGCAGACATTGAAACTGCAGAGGCCGAGATCATCTCGCAGCAGACCAAAACGCCTTCCTGCACCGAGAACGGCGAAACTACCTATACAGCCACCTTTAATGTGGACTGGGCAACCGAGCAGACGCAAGTTGCCGCCGACATCGACAGGTTGGATCATATCGATGAAAATACCGACCACATTTGCGACCGAAACTGCGGCAACTGTGAAGTGGGTATCCATGCCCCGGCATATGGTGAGCATACCTGTGACTACTGCAGCCAACCGATGAGCGTGTGTACCGATAGCGCCGATGCAGATTCCCTGTGCGACATCTGCGGAAAGGATCTGTTTGCCGTGACCGTTCATTCTGATACGATTACCTTGGAAAATGTTCCTGCCAACCTCAAGCTTTTGATCGCTGGCTACGACCTGGGGAAAATGCAGGCTGTGCAGCTGGCCGAGAATGTCGTCACCAATGTAGCGATTGAGCATACCGTGCTCGGCTGTGGGACGATAAAGATTTTCTTCCTGAATGATGATTTCGAGCCTACACATGAAGCGCTGCCCGTCAAATAATGGATGGCACATACTGCCCTCCCCTGATCTGCTATCCTTCTATTATAGCAACCCTCAATCTGCTGCCCTTGCCATTTTTCGTCCGATGGCGTATAATAAAGAATCAGATATCATCGGAAGGAGGAGAAACCATGCGCAAGTTTTTCGCTTTATTGCTATGTCTCTCTTTGCTTTTGCCGCTGTTTTCTGCCTCTAACCCAAGCTATGCCGCCGACAGTTACCTGATAACCATTGCAGAGGATCAGGTGTTGGACTCGGTTGGGGACAACGAGATGGCGGTATATATCGACGGCATTATTTACGCACCTTATACTACTCTGCAGAAAATGAACAGCGTTTATGCCAACTATAACGAGGCAGAACAGCTGGTCACCGTCTACCGCGTGGGTGCTATTATGTATTTCGAGCTGGATACTGGTTTGACCTACGACTATCTGCAGCAGCGCTCCATTCGCGTTTCTGCCAAGCTGCGGGACGGCGTGCCTTATCTGCCGGTGTCCATCGTCACCGCTTGGATGGGTATGTATTTTTCCTATATTTCGGCAGAAAACTCCGGTGTAGGCTATCCGGTCATTCGGCTGGCCAGCGACAAGCCGGCTTTGGCCGACAATGTCATTTTGTCCCGCAACGCCTCCCGTCTGCGTTCGGTGGCACGCGCCCGAAACAAGGCCAGCGGCCTCGAGGTGCCTGCCGATCCGGTGGTGGTGCCGCCCCGCACCACAGCGCTGCTGTTTACCGGTCTGCCGGAAGTGCTGCTGCCCGACGAGAACGGTATTCTGCCTACCCAGCCTTTGACCAGTTTGCTTTCGGTGCTGGAGGGCAACTCCATGCCGGCGGTCTTCTTTTTCCGACAGGATGAGCTGCTTTCCGGGGCGGAAACCCTGCGGGAACTAGTCTCCCGGAGCTTTTCGGTAGGAATTTTGCTTTCCAACACCCAGGATCCGGTGGCGGAAGCCCAGGCCTGCAGTCAGCTGTACGCCCAGCTGCTGCACCAGCGGGTGCGTTTGGTGTGCTCGGCAGGTTTAGAGCTGACCGAGGAGCAGAAAATCGCCCTTGCCGAGGCCGGGTTTGTCCTATGGACCCCCACCCTTGACCCGGACACCGGAGATCTAAGCTCCGGAAAACTGCTTTCCGCTGCCCAGAAGGCCCTGCGCAGCGCTCCTGAGCAGTCCTCTCTGCGGCTGTATCCCACCGACCTGACGGCCGAGATCCTGCCGGTCATCTGCAGCTATCTGTTGGCTCAGAACTTCACCGCCAGTCCCATCAACGAGTGGACGGCGCCGTTTTAATCATCGAAATTGACAGCAATCAGCCCCTCTCTCCAATCGGAGAGAGGGGCTGATTTTATGGATTTCTTAAGTTAATAGAGCGCAGGCAAATGGATTTCCAAGGGTGCGTAATCCTCGTCTACCACAAAGATGCTGCTGTCGGTCGTTTCCGCAGACTGTGCAATAGAGAATCTCTCTGTGCCAAAGCTGCCAGCCGTGACATCCATCCAACCAGTCACAACTGCCTGCAGCAGCTTGCCATCGCCGTTATAGGAAGCCGCGATTACCATACACCGGACATTCTCGTCGGTGGTATTATGAATGGTGACAGTGTAATCCTCGCCATTCTGCGCAGATTCCATCCACAGGAAGCCGATCCACTGGGCGGTATAAGTCAGGTCACCGTTATCAGCCTCTTCTTCGCTCCATCCGTCAAAGACATAACCTTCCTTGGTGGGATCGGCGGGGTGAACAGGCTGCGTGCCCACAGTATAAATCTCGCTCTTGACGGTCTCGCCGTCCACGATCCAGGTGACCGTGTACTGGTTTGCCGTCCACTTGGCAGTGTAGGTGACGTTCTGGGCACCCATCAAAGCGCCGTCAATATAGCCTTCCCAGCCGGCAAAGGTGTAACCTTCCTTGGTAGGATCTGCAGGCTTCACAATGGCTGCACCGTAGGCATAGGTTACTTCCGTTTCCTCGTCATCCACGATCCAGGTGACCGTGTACTGGTTGACCGTCCACTTGGCGGTGTAGGTGACGTTCTGGGCACCCATCAAAGCGCCGTCAATAT
>JAGAVA010000008.1 GCA_017620505.1 Clostridia bacterium | reverse complement strand
GTTTTTGGTATCTTTGTCTTTTCGGAAATGCCCACGCTGTCCGGCTGGCTGGGCATTTTACTGGTGCTGATCGCACTGACCGCTTTGAATTTGCAGCCGAAAAAACAACAATCGGAGGAACGTTTATGAACATCAGACACGCGACCATCAAGGATCTGGAAGCCATCGCCGCGGTGGAGGCCGAGTGCTTCCCTGCCGCAGAAGCCGCTACCCACGAGTCCATCAAGGGCCGTCTGGAGGTCTTTGCCGACCATTTCTGGCTGCTGGAGGATGGCGACACCATGGTGGGTTTCGTCAACGGCATGGCCACCGACCTGCCCGATCTGTGCGACGAGATGTATGAGGATGCCCATATGCACGATCCCAAGGGCGCATGGCAGATGATCTTCGGTGTGGATACCATTCCCGCCTATCGCCGCCGGGGCTGTGCCGAAATGGTGCTCAACCGGGTCATCGAGGACACCCGCAAGGCTGGCCGCAAGGGTCTGGTGCTCACCTGCAAGGATCGGTTGGTGCATTATTACGCCAAGTTTGGCTTTGTCAGCGAGGGCGTTTCGGGCTCCACCCACGGCGGCGTGGTCTGGTATCAGATGCGCCTGACCTTCTGAACATAAAACAAAGGGCCTATTGCAAAATACGCGCGTGTCATCCTAAACGCAGTGAAGGATCTCCCGAAATCGGCAGATTTCGTTCTGCCGTGGGAGATTCTTCGGCTTTCGCCTCAGAATGACAGGGAACCGTGCGTTTTGCAATAGGCCCTTTTGAATTCACAGGTTTTTCTGCAAATCTTCGTCTGCAAGGGCTGCGTCCAGAATGGACAGCAGCTTTTTTTCTTTTTTATCCAGCTCCAGTTTTTCAAACAGGTCGGGACGGCGTTCCCGGGTGAGGTACAGCGCCTGCAGCCGCCGCCACTTCTGGATATTTTCGTGGTTGCCCGACAGCAAAACCTGAGGCACCGGCATATCTCGCCATACCTCCGGGCGGGTGTACTGAGGATATTCCAGCACGCCGCTCCAGTGGCTTTCGTCCTCGAAGCTGGCGGTTTCGGCCAGTACACCGGGCACCATCCGGCAGACGGCATCGGTGATGACCATGGCAGCCAGCTCGCCGCCGGTGAGCACAAAGTCACCGATGGACAGCTCTTCGTCGATGCAGGCATCCACGAACCGGCGATCCACGCCCTCATAATGACCGCACACCAGAATCACGTGCTCCCGGGACAGCAGCTCCCGGGCCTTTGCCTGATCAAACCGGGCTCCGGCAGGGCTCATCAGAATGGTGTGCACCCTTTTGCCCTCCTGCACGTCCTCCAGACAGCGGGCCAGCGGTTCGCACTGCATGACCATACCCTGACCACCGCCGTAGGGATAATCGTCGGTGCGGCGGCGCTTGTCGGGAGAATAGTCCCGGATGTGGTGGCAGCGGATGTCGATCAGTCCGGCTTCCCGGCCCCGACCGATGATGCTCTCGCTGAGGGCATGATCCACCATCTCGGGGAACAGGGTCAGAATGTCAATTCTCATGGGGCAGCATCCCTTCGATGGTGCGCAGGGTCAGCACCTTCTTTTCCAGATCCACCCCCTGATGGAAGGGTTCCACGGCGGGGATCAGCGCCTCCTGTCCGTCACAGTCGATGACGTAGACCATGGAGGCGGGGCGTTCCAGCACCTCCCGCAGCTGACCGATGACCTTTTCCATGCGTAGGTCGTATACGTCAAAGCCGTACAGATCCTGATAGAGATACTCGCCCTTTTTCAGCTTGAGATCGGCGCGGCGGGCGGTGATGGCCTTGTTTTTCAGCAGCATGGCCTGTTCCACCGTTTCGATGCCGTCCAGCGTCAGCAGGACAAATGCGCCGTGATCCCGGGCGGCCTTGATGCGGTATTCCACACCGCCGATGGTGATGTTTTTGATCTTTTTGAAGAAGCCTTCGTCGCAGTAGTTGTCAACCTTCAGCTCGCCACGGACACCGTGGGTGTTGAGCACCTTGCCGCATTCCAAAATATCCACGAAGATCCTCCTTATTTCAGCAGTTTTTCCATCAGATCGCAGGCACGGGGCACAAACAGACCGGAAGCCCGGGCGTTGTGCTCGTTAAAGACTGCCTTGCCGTTGTCCATGGGGTGCTTGCTGGAAAACAGGGCAAAGGGAACCGGGTCAGCAACGTGGGTCAGCAGGCACAGGGGGGTGGGATGGTCGGGCATCACCAGCACAGCGTAGTCCTCGCCGCAGTTCCCCAGATACTCCATCACCGGGCCGATGACCTTGGTGTCGATGTCCTGGATGCACTGGACCTTTTCGGGGATCTGACCGTGGTG
>JAGAVA010000002.1 GCA_017620505.1 Clostridia bacterium | reverse complement strand
CTCATCGGTCTGGCGGGTGACGCCGTTGTCGGTATAACGGATGGTCACCGATTTCACGGTATTCAGCATACATTCGCCGCCGCTCACGGTGTAGCCCACCACGGGCAGGACGCTGCCGTCGGAATAGTGCATCTGCACCACCATGCCGGTGGGGTCAAAGTCTTCACCGGCGATGTACGCGGTCTTGGTGGGATGGGTGAGGATCTCCAGTCTGGTGGGGACGATCTCCGGCCGTGCCACCAGCTCGGGACTCTCCTTGCCCTGCTCCCAGTAGTTCTGGTTGCCGAAGAGGGGCTGATCGTTCAGCAGGTCCACCACGGTGCCGTTTTCAAAGTCTCTCAGCTGATACGCGACGGTGTTTGCCACCTCGTCGCGCTCGCCCACTTCATTGTTGTCAATTTTATAGTAGCAGTTGGAAATGGTGCCTTTGTCTTCGGTTACAATGGGGTTATAGGTATCGCTTGCGTTGTTCGGATGTTCCCCATAATAGTTGCCCATGTTGTGGCAATAACTGATCGAGAGACTTGCATTCATCGAGCCATCGTAATTGCCAACAATACCGGCACCGATAAAGGGGCCGATATCCGATGTTGCGGCCCGCCATCCCGGATGGAGCGCTCCACGATTATAACAGTTTTTGATCACATTACTTGTGATCGTTCCTCCGGCATGGCACAGAATACCGCCCATATAGACGTAGGTGTCGGTTTTCGGTTCATCCAAAACGGTGTTGAGATTGATCAGCGCGCTGTGATTCCAGCAGCGCTGGATATCGCAGCCCTCGGCACTGCCCACGATGCCGCCCACATAGCCATAGCCCCAGATGGAACCACTGTTGTAGCTGGTGTAGCTGTCGGTGACCGTGCCGTCATAGCTGACGCTGCCCACAATGCCGCCCACGCTGGCCTGACCGTTCTTCGTGGCCGAGGGAGCAGTGACATTGGTCACCGGCGCATTGGTGCAGCACCGGGTCACGGTGCCTCCGCTGCTCACGCCCACAATGCCGCCGACGCCGGACTCGGAACCGCCGGCCTTGCCGTCAACGCGTCCCGAAACGGAACATTCCTTGATGACGCCAGCAAGGTTATGGCCGACGATGCCGCCAATTTTGAAGCCACCGGTGCTGGTTCCCTGGTCGGCGTCAATGACTCCGTCGAAATGACACTGCCAGACGGTACCTGTGGCGTCCAGCTTGCCACAGATGCCGCCAATATTTCTGTTGGCGGAGGCAGTGGCGACGCCGCCAGAACTGCTATAGTAACCGTAACAGACTCTGAAATAAGAATCTGAAATCGTCAGATCCCGCACAATGCCGTGCAATTCCTCAATGAAGCCGCAGTGATCATACTGGTTACTTTCCGTGTAGGAAATAAACAGGCCGCTGATGGTGTGGCCTCTGCCGTCAAAGATGCCGTAGTAAAGGTTAATGGGGTCCCAGGCAACGAAATCCTCTTCCGTGCCGTTGAGCGCGTTATAGGACAGCACGTTCTCATTGACCGTGATGTCGGCCGTCAGGATGGCATGGGCATCCGTATCGCCGTCGTTGACGATCTTCGCGAAGCCGTACAGCTCCTCGGCGGTGCCGATGCGGTAGGGATCGGCGCTTGTACCGCTGCCCGCCGGAGTCGTGGGCGTGATGGCGGTGGCTGCCAGTGCCGCGGTGGGCAGCAGGCTCAGCACCATCACCAGGGTCAGCAGGAGGCTCAGGCTTTTTTTCAACTGTTTTTTCATAAAAACTTCCTCCATGGGTGGATTATGTAAATCATGCTTTAGAATTTCCCCTTGCTTCCGCCGTGGGTACGTCCGGAAGAGGATTTGTGGGTGGAGGAGCCGCCCTCTTCTTCTTTCTCCCGCTTGTGCACCTGCAGCTGGCGATAAAGGAAGAGCTCCCGGCTTTCGGTGACCTTCAGGCTGCCGGGCGTTACATACTGGGAGGCCGCAGCCTGGGCATGAACGGTCTTGAGCTTGCCCTTCATGGAGCCGGTGGCGATCAGTGCGGCAACAAAGCCGATGAGCAGCGAAACTGCCAGACTCCGCACCGCCCGGAAGGGCGCTTTGGGCAGGGTATCCACATCATAGGGGCTTCCGGCCTTTGCCTGGGTGATAAAGCCATCGCAAAGGGCGGCGTAGGTATCAAAAGCTTCGGCATACTGTCCTTCGGACAGGGCATCCAAAAACTGCCCGGTCAGATAGTCCTGACCTGCATCGGTAAAGGCCGTGATGCCGTATCCGGCGGTGGAAATGGCCCATTCCCGCTCCAGATCGGCGATCAGCAGCAAAATGCCGTCGGGGTGATAGCCGTTTTCATCGTAAAAATCGTCGGCAAAGGCGGTGATATCCTCCCCGTCCAGCTGAGGAACGGTGACGATGACCACATCCATCCCCTGCCGGGTGCTGATGTCGTCCAGCTTGTTCAAAAGGGCCGCCTCCTGGCTGTCGGTCAGATAATCCGCACCGTCCACCAGCCGGGGCGCAGCGCTCTCGGCAAAGACCGGCAAGGCTGCAGACAGGCAGAGGAGCAGCACACAGAGGATCGCTGTATATTTTTTCATGATCGGTACCTCCTTACAGCAGCCACAGGAGCCAGGAAGCGGCGAAGCAAGCCGCTCCGATCAGGCCAGTCAGGCCAAAGAGCCATTTTTTATAGGCGCCCTTGTCCATGGGCAGGTCGCCCACCAGCTTTCCGGTCTGCCCGTTCATGGCAAAGGTATAGTTCTGTCCGTTCCAGGTGGTGTTCAGCAGCCACACCGGCAGCAGGGCATACTTGACCGTGCCCTTTTCCAGCCGGATGCTGGAGGATTCCGGAGTCACCGTCACAAAGTCCTGCACGGTGGCGGCAAAGGCCTCCTCGGTGCTCTTTTGGATGCGCTCGTTGGCACGCTGGATGCTCTGATCGGCATCCACGTCGTATTTATCGGCCAGATAACCCGCCAGATAGGCCGTCTGGAAATCCACCGCCTGAGACAGGTCAAAGGGCTCAATGGATTCCAGCAAGTCATCGGTCATTTTGGTGGAGCCATCCACCGGAACATCGGCAAAGGCCAGGGTGCCGCCCCGGGTCACCGAGAAAAAGCTGGTTTCGGTATAGTCGTGATCGTTGTCGCTCCAATGGCGCACACGGGTGGCCTTGTAGCGGATATGTGCCTCTGCCCCCGCATCAAAGAGCCAGAAAGGCACATAAACGCCCTTGATCTCGTCGATGTGGTTTTCCTCCCGGAACACCCTGGGCAGCAGCCGCTTTCCGCTGTAATGCTTTTTCAGGGCGGCCTTTGCCGCCTTTTTGTCCAGCTGGAAGGGAATCACCAGATCGGGCTTGATGCTGCCCGACAGCTTGCCCATCATCACCACCGGGTTGCCGCAGTAGGGACAGGCGGTAGCTGCCGTAGTCTCGTCTCCCACGATCTCGCCGCCGCAGGATTTACAGACATAGGTGTTCAGTCCGGCGGCTTCGGCTTCGTCCCATTCCGAGCCTGCGGTGTTTTCCCAGGTCATATCGGACGCAGGCTGGTTTTGCAGCTCGGTGTCGTAGGCAGCCAGCGTTTCCATCTCAAATTCCGTATCACAATAGGGGCATTTCATCTTCTGCAGCGTGCTGTTGAATTCGATCGCACCGCCGCAGCAGGGGCATTTGTATTCCTGCAAGCCTGCCATAGGTTCCACCTCCTTATGGGTCGTTACTTCTTGTCGTTGTCGTCAAACAGATCACCGCACTCGGGGCAGAACTTGGGGGGATTGCGGGGATCTTCCGGCTCCCAGCCGCACTTGTCGCAGCGGTAGAGCGGTGCGCCCTCGGGCTTCTTTGCGCCGCAGTTCTGGCAGAACTTGCCCTTGTTCACCGCGCCGCAGCTGCAGGTCCAGCCGTCCTCGGCAGGCTTGGGAGATCCGCACTCGGGACAGAACTTGCCGGTGGCGGTGGCACCGCAGGCGCACTTCCAGCCGTCCGCCGCCTGCGGCTCCGGCTTCTTGGCGCCGCACTCGGGGCAGAACTTACCGGTGGCAACATCGCCGCAGGCACACTTCCAACCCATACCGTTGCCTGCATCCTGCTGGGCTCTG
>JAGAVA010000080.1 GCA_017620505.1 Clostridia bacterium | reverse complement strand
GACCGATGCTGCCGTTGCGCCTACCTGCACCGAAAGCGGCCTGACCGAGGGCAGACACTGCAGCGTGTGCGGCGAGATTTTGACGGCGCAGGAAAACCTTCCTGCCGCAGGTCACCAGCCGGTGACCGATGCCGCCGTTGCGCCCACCTGCACCGAACGCGGCCTGACCGAGGGCAGTCACTGCAACGTGTGCGGTGAGATTTTGACGGCGCAGGAAAACCTTCCTGCCGCAGGTCACAGCTGGGACGAAGGCAAGGTCACCCTTGCGCCCACCTGCCAGACGGCGGGTATCAAAACCTTTACCTGTCAGAATGACAGCAGTCACACCACGACCGAAACCCTCGCCATCGTTTCCCATGGCGATCAGAATCACGACGGCAAGTGTGATCACTGTCAGCAGGTCACCGGATATACGGTCACCTTTGTCACCAACGGCGGCGCTCCCGTGCCCGAAGCACAATTGGTGGCCCCCGGCGGCTTCCTCTCCGAACCCAACGCGCCCCAGCGGGAAAATTACACCTTCCGGGGCTGGTTCCTGGAAGGGGAGGACGGCGAACTGTGGAAGTTTGACCAATACACCGTGGATGGTGACCTGACCCTGTACGCCAAGTGGCACAAGGTCAAGCACAATGTTCACGGCTATGTGCACAAGCACGGTGGCGGAAAGCCCGACCATACGGTCAAGGTGTATCTCCAGCAGGGCGGAAAAACCATTTGTGAGCTGGAAACCGACGAGCATGGCTTCTATCGGATGGAGGGCATCCCTGCCGGCTGTTACAATCTGATGGTGAAAGAGCAGGACGGCCGCACCAGAACCACCCTCGTGGAGATCTGGGAGGATGGTCAGATGGAGATGATCGAACTGCCCGAGCACAATGTCAGCACCGAGATCCAGACGTCCGGCGAAGCACAGGAGGCCATTCTGGTAAATGGTTTGGATCAGGTGGCCGACAGCAGTGCCGATGGGGACGGTCACCACGTGAAAGTCACCATGAAGGTGGGCAAAACCGAGGATCTTACCGAGCGTTTGCCCGAAACTGAGGAAGAAAAGGCAAAAAAGAAAGCCCAGGAGGCTATTAAGGAGCAGGCAAAAGAGGACGATGATGACCGGGAATACGTTTTTCTGGACATCGAGATCGAAAAGCAGATGCAGGACGGGGAACACACCGAAATCACCGACACCGACGGCCTGCTGGAGATCCGCGTGCCGGTGGAGACCCACGGACGCCGCCACTTCAAGGTCTACCGCCACCACGGTGACCAGGTGCATGAGCTTGGGGAAAAACACAACGAGCATGGAGAGTATATTGAGATCCATGAGGGCTACGTGATTATCCATGCCAGAAAGTTCTCCACCTATGCCGTCACCAGTCTGGCAGCCGACCAGGTTTGTCAGCATGACTTCCAGGTGCGCTATGTCTGGACAGAGCAGGGCTGCGACGTGATCCGGGACTGCAAATACTGCGAAGAGCAGCAGGAAGAGCCTGTCACGTTCACCAAGGAGGGCGGCATGCTCAAGCTGTCTGCCGTACCCGATGGCCTGACCCTGATGGTTGCCGCTTATGATGACGACGGACAGATGACCGGCTGTCAGCTGATGACCCGGCTGCAGTTGGAAAATCCCATTTCCGTTTCGGGCAAAACCGTGAAGGTGTTCCTGCTGAACAGTGCCTTTGCACCCCGCACCACAGCCAAATAACAGGAAAGTCAGATTAGTGCTTGCCAAAGGACATGGGATGCTGCGGACAGCAGCCCCTACAGGATGGTTTTTGACCGTAATCTATGTGATTATGGCCAAAAACACCATAACCCGCCGACTTTTTCCGCAGAAAAAGCGGCGAAACCGCGCCGAAGCGCGGAGCCAAATTGTCGAAAAGAACCCAGCGTAGCGGTTCTTTGACAGTCTCAAAATCCCCGGAAGCCAACTTCCGGGGATTTTTTTACGCTTTCAGGAGACCGCCGAGGAGCAGATAATAGGCCGGCATATGGCCGTCCTTGCCCCAGAGGATCTCTTTGCCAAAATAAAGCTTGAGAGCTTTACACACATCGCCGCCCAAGGCTTCCACCGAATAGCGGAGCGCTTCCGGATGACGGCAGGGAAGCCCTTCCGGACGGGTGCAGTGGGCGCAGCGGTCACAGCTTCCCGCATCCAGTGCAAGGCTGCCCGGGAACTGCCGCTCCAACGCCAGCATCTCCTGCAGCATGGCCCGCTTGTGTGGCTGGAGCAGAGCGCGGCTCTGTTCGTTGATGTCCTGCTGGCAAAGGGTTTGCTGCCGCAATTCCTCCGGAACAGGGATCACCCGGCATTGCAGCAGAAGGGTGCCGTACTTCTGCCAAATGTGGGCAGGGGAGAACGTAAAAGGCGGGCAGGACCACAATTTGCCGTGATTGGGGCAAAGGCGGCAACATTCGGCAAACCGGGGAATGTCCACACACTCCCGGAAAAAGTCTGAAACGGCAATCTCTCTCTGTAAAATCTCCATAGAATTACTCCCTTCCGTGGCTTGGCATCAACATACCACAGACAGTGAAAAAATGCAATGCCGTCGGGATTTTTGGCGCAAAAAATGCCCTTTTTGCATAGGATTTTTTGAAGGGAGTGGTGAAAATGCGTCGCAGACGGCTTTGGCGAAGAAGGCCGCCCAAGCATTTGGGCAGGCGAGTTTCGGCTTTTTTGATCCTTGGGCTACTGCTGGCCTCCTGCGTGTACGGCTATCGGGATCTGCTGGAACTGGTGGCCGTTTACGGCGAGAGCCGCTGCCGGAATCTGGTGACCCAGCTGGTGCTGGATGCCGCAGCAGAGACCAAAACTGCTGAAAAGCTATCTTCCTTTACAACTGTTGAAAATAAAAGTCTTGTCACTCTCGATAGCAATGCCGTCCGCAGCTATCAGGCGGCGGTGGGGAAGTGCCTCTCCCAAAAGCTGGACGGGTTGGAGGAACAGGCCTATCCCGTGCCCATCGGCACGGTGATCGGCGGTGTTTTGCTGATGGAACGTGGGCCGCTCATCGAGATCCGCTTCATCCCGGTGGGCAGCGCCCGGGTGTCGGTGGACAGCACCCTGCAGCAGGCCGGGGTCAATCAGGTGCTCTATCGGGTGGTGCTGGAGCTTTCGGTGGATATGACGGTGGTGCTGCCCGGGGGAACCAGGGCAGTTTCCTGCGATCAGCAGGTGGTGCTGGAGGAGGTGCTGCTTACCGGGCAGGTACCCATGCTCTACGGCGGTTAAAACCGTTGCCTGTGGGGCAAAATCGTGGTATAATCACTGTATTCTGCAACAGGAGTGTGTAGGCCATGAAGGACGTTCAGCAGGAGATGCAGCAGCTCACCGAACAGCTGCTTTATCACGCACGGCGCTATTATAACGAGGATGCGCCCGAGATCTCCGACTTTGAATACGATAAACTGCAGTGCCGTCTGCGGGAGCTGGAGGCACAATATCCCCAGTTTGCCCGCCCCGATTCTCCCACCCAGCGGGTGATCGGTGCGGTGCTGGAGGGCTTTGAAGAGGTGCGCCACCCCTATCCCATGGAGAGCCTGCAGGATGTGTTTTCCTTTGAGGAGATCCGGGATTTTGACCGGCGCATGAAGGAGCGCTTCCCCCAGGTGGAGTACACCGTGGAACTGAAGATCGACGGCCTTTCGGTCTGTCTGGAATATGAAAAGGGCAGGTTTGTGCTGGGCGCTACCCGGGGCGACGGTCATGTGGGTGAAAACGTCACCGAAAACATCAAGACCATTTTTGACGTGCCCATGACCGTGGACACCGATCATGAGCACCTGTGGATCCGGGGCGAGGTCTATATGCCCAACAAGGTCTTTGACCGGCTGAATGCTCAGCGGGAGGCCGCCGGGGAGCAGCTGTTTGCCAACCCCCGAAATGCCGCCGCCGGATCCCTGCGTCAGCTGGACAGCAGTATCTGCGCCCAGCGCAAGCTGAGTATGTTCTGCTTCAACGTGCAGAACGCACGGCAGCTGGGCTTCAAGACCCATTCGGAATCTCTGGAATACTTGAAAAAACTTGGCTGTAAAGTAGTAGAACCTTATATCGTTACCAGCGATGTGGAGGCCATTTTTGACTTTATCCGCACCATGGGTGACCGGCGGGAAGAGCTGCCCTGCGGCATCGATGGCATCGTCATCAAGGTCAACGATCTGGCACAGCGGGAGGCGCTGGGCTCCACCACCAAGGTGCCCCGGTGGGCGGTGGCCTACAAATATCCTCCCGAGGAAAAACCGGCAAAGCTGCTGGACATCGTCATTCAGGTGGGTCGCACCGGTGTACTGACCCCCAACGCCCTTTTCGAGCCGGTGCGTCTGGCCGGCACTTCGGTGAGCCGCGCCACCCTGCATAATCTGGACTTTATCCGTCAGCGGGATATCCGGGTGGGGGACACCATCATCGTCCGCAAGGCGGGCGACATCATCCCCGAGGTGCTGGGCGTGGATCACAGCCGCCGCCCCGAGGGGGCTGCCGTCTTCCATATGCCCGAAACCTGTCCCGTGTGCGGCGCTGCCGTGGTGCAGGAAGAGGGCGAAGCGGCCTTCCGCTGTACTGGTGCCGAATGTCCTGCCCAGCTGCTGCGCAGCATCACTCATTTTGCCAGCCGGGACGCCATGGATATCGAGGGCCTTGGCCCTGCGCTGGTGCAGTCGCTGGTGGAGGAAAAACTGGTTTCCTCTCCCGCTGATCTTTACGCCCTGCGCTTGCCTGATGTAGCCATGCTGGAGCGTATGGGCGAAAAATCCGCACAGAATCTGCTGTCGGCCATCGAAAAGAGCAAGGAAAACCCGCTGGCGCGGCTGCTGTTTGCCTTTGGCATCCGTCAGGTGGGACAAAAGGCCGCCCAGACCCTCGCCAAGCAGTTCGGCACGCTGGACAATCTGTTGGCGGCTCCCCGGGAGGCGCTTACCCAGGTCTTTGACATCGGTGAGATCACCGCCGACAACCTGTACCAGTGGCTGCACAGTGAACAGAGCCAGCACCTGATCGCCCGACTGCGAGAGGCCGGTGTCAATATGACTCAGCCCGACGAACAGGAAAGCCGCAGACTGGAAGGCCTGACCTTTGTGCTCACCGGAACCCTCAGCCGCTATACCCGTGCCGAGGCCAGCGAAAAGATCGTCCGCAACGGCGGAAAGGTCTCGGGCTCGGTGTCCAAAAAGACCAGCTATGTGCTGGCGGGTGAGGATGCGGGCTCCAAGCTGACCAAAGCCCAGGCCCTTGGCATCCCCATTCTGGACGAGGATGGGCTGGATGCCATGCTGGCCGAATAATTTAGACAAAGAATCGCGCATTTCTTTGGCAAAAGTGCCGGAAATGCGCGATTTTTATCGAAAATTCTGGACGAAAAAGGGCGCAAAACCGGTTGAATCTGCGTTTCTGCTGTGTTATGGTAGAACTTGAAAAAGAGAGAAATCAGGTGCGGGAATATGAAGATCATCATAGCGGACGCCGATCAGGATTTTTGTGAATTGCTGGAATACAGCATCCGGGCGGTCATGCCCTTGGTACAGTTGGAAGCGGTGTATGACGGGGCCACCCTCCTGCAGCGGGTGGAAGAACGGCAGCCGGAGCTGGTTATACTCAATCTGATGCTGCCCCACAAGGACGGCCTTGCCGCCTTTGCCGCCATCCGTGCCATGGATTTGCCGGTACAGCCCCAAGTGATGGTGCTCAGCGGCTACTTAACGCCCCGGATGCAGGAGGAGTTGTGTCAGCTGCGGCCTTGCTTCTTTACGGCGCTGCCCTGTGACCTGCAGGCGCTGACCCAGCGGGTTCAGGCCTGCTGCCGGGAATTGGTGTTTGCGCCCTTCCAGCGCAGGGAGGATGCCGACACCGAACGGTGCCGTCTGCTGCGGGAGTTGGGTCTGGCCATGCACTGCAAGGGCTTTTCCTATATCCGTTACGGTCTGCAGCTGCTGGTGGAGGAATCCAGTATGGGTCTGTGCGTCACCAAGTGGCTTTATCCCGCCATTGCCCACCATTATCAGACCACTGCCGTCAATGTGGAACGGGCCATTCGCAGCGCGGTGGTTGCCGCATGGCAGCGGAAGGGTTATCTTTTGCAGCATCAACTCTTTCGGGAGCGCCCCACCAACAGTGAACTGTTCGCTGTGGCGGAAGAATATCTCCGGCAGGAACAGCGCATGACCGGTACCCGATAAAACAGAACGATTTTTCAGACAGCCTTCGGGCTGTCTTTTTTTGTTCTGAAAAGGACAGGCCGCACATACCTTGTCACAGGAGGATGAGAAAGATGCAGGATATGGATTTTTTGAAAAGCTTTCATACAGCGGCAGCACTGCTGCCCGAGCGTCTGTGGAAGGCAGCCTATTCTTTGGACGAGTCTCAGCGGCTGCAGTGCGAGGAGTTCCGGGTGCGGCTGGGACGACCGCTGATGGCCACCGTGGCGGGACAGGCTGTGCCTTTGGGGGATGGGATGGTTTGTCCCACGGCGGAGGAGCTGGATGAGCTGCTGGCAAAGGCCACCGAATGTTCGGTACATACCTATCTGGAGCAGCTGTGGCAGGGTTTCCTCACCACCCGGCACGGACATCGGCTGGGCATCTGCAGTCAGGCACCCGACGGGGAAAAACGACTGCTGCGGGGGCTTTCATCGGTCAATGTGCGCATCGCCCGGCAGGTGCACGGGCTGGGGGAAACCTTACGGCTGACAGAAGGGGAAGCCTTTGCCAGCACCTTGATTTTGGGTGCGCCGGGCAGCGGAAAAACCACCCTGCTGCGAGAGGTCTGCCGGGAGCTTTCCCGAAGCTTTCGGGTCGCCATCGCCGACGAGCGGTATGAGATCGCCGCCTGCACCAATGGGCAGCCCCGCTTCCGCATCGGCAACTGCGACGTGCTTTCGGGCGGTCACAAGCGGGACACCATCCCCATGCTGCTGCGGGCCATGTCGCCACAGATCCTTGCGGTGGACGAGATCACCCGGGAGAGCGACTGCAGCTGTCTGCTGGACTGTGCAGGCTGCGGCTGCAGCCTGCTTGCCACCGCCCACGGCGAAAGTCTGTCCGACCTGCATCGCCGCCCGGCCTATCGGCGGCTGCTGGAGGCAAACCTCTTTGATCGGGTGGTGCTCATCGGGCGACAGGGCGGCAGGCGCACCTATCGGGTGGAGCGGCTGGAGGGCTGCCTGTGAGATGGCTGGGAGCACTGCTGCTGGTAGGTGCCTGCGGCGGGATGGGGTTGGCAAAAACCGGAAGTCTGCGCCGCCGTATCGCTTTGCTGGACAGCCTTTGTGAAAAACTGCGGCAGCTGCAGACCGAGCTGCTGCAGCGAAATCCGCCCCTGCCCGAGATTTTGGAGCAGCTGGGACAGCCTGCCCTTGCCGAAAATGTGCGCCGGGGCATGACCATGGGGCAGGCCGCAAGACCGCTGCTGCAAAGGCTGGAAGGAGAACTGCCCAAAACCGCGCAAACGCTGGAGCAGCTTTGCTGCAGTCTGGGGCGATATGACAGCAGCACACAGGCACAAGCCTGCGCCCATGCATTGCAGCAGCTGCAGGAGCAGCGGGAAGCACTGTCCCGGGAGCTTGCCGAAAAAGGAAATCTGTACCGGACGGTGCCGCTGGCCTTTGGGCTGATGGCGGCGCTGGCGGTGTTGTAAGAGGAACGATTATGGACGTAGATCTGATTTTTAAGGTGGCCGCCATCGGGATTCTGGTGGCGGTGCTCAACCAGCTGCTCATTCGCTCGGGCAGGGAGGAACAGGCCATGATGACCACCCTTGCGGGACT
>JAGAVA010000079.1 GCA_017620505.1 Clostridia bacterium | reverse complement strand
TACATGACCACACCCAGCGAGTACAGGTCGGTGCGGTTGTCCACATGGCTGCCCTTTGCCTGCTCAGGAGAAACGTAGTGCACCGATCCGATGGCTTCGCCGGTACTGTAGGTGCTTTCCTGCTCGGCAAAATGGGCAATGCCAAAGTCGGCCACCTTCACCGTACCGTCACGGAGCAGCATGATGTTGTGAGGCTTAATATCCCGGTGGATGATATCGTGATCGTGGGCGTGCTCCAGTGCCCGGGCGATCTGCGTGGCAAAAATAGTCACTTCTTTTGGCGAAAGCTGGCCGCGGCGGCTGAGATATTCCTTCAGTGTGATGCCGTCGATCAGCTCCATGACAATGTAATCCACGTTTCCGGAGCGGGAAACGTCGTAAATGTTGACGATATTGGGGTGGGACAGCATGGCGACTGCCTGTGCTTCATCATGGAACTGATGGCAGAACTGCAGGTCAGAAGCAAATTCGCCCCGAAGAATCTTCACCGCTACATAGCGGTTGAGTCGATGACACTTGGCCTTATAGACAACGGCTGTGCCGCCTACGCCAATGATCTCCAGAAGCTCATAGCGGTTATCCAGCATGGTTCCGATATAATTATCCATAGTCAGCACCTCCTTTAAAATCCGATGAGTACCATCGTAATGTTATCCCGTCCGCCGCGGCTCTTGGCCATCTCCATCAGGCGGACGCAGGCAGTCTCAGGATGATCCGCCTGGAAAATCTCATAATACACTTCGGGTTCGGTAACCTCCCGAATCAGACCGTCACTGCACAAAAGAATAAAATTCCCTTGTTTTACAGTCTCTGTAAAGGTATCGCACTGCACAGTCGCATCGGCACCCATCGCACGGGTGATCACGTTGCGGCTGGGATGGCGACTGGCCTGATAGGGGGTCAAATCGCCCCGTTTCATCAGCTCAGTCACCAGAGAATGATCCTCAGTGATCTGGCGCATACCGGTTTCATCCAGAAAATAGGCACGGCTGTCGCCTACGTTGCCCACCAGTGCCTGTCCGTCGCCGCAGACCACCGCAACCATGGTGGTACCCATGCCGGCGTAATCGGGATTGGCGCGGGAGGCATCAAACACCACCTCGTTGACCTGATCGTAGGACTCCAACAGTCGTTTTTTCAGATTGACTGCTTCAAACCGTTCCTTCCAGCAGTTGTCCATGCTCTGTAAAAAGGCATCGGCTGCAAGACCGGAAGCTACCTCACCTGCGGCAGCACCGCCCATGCCGTCACAGACCAGAAACATGCCCCGGCCGGTCTCCATGTCATATTCCATGCGGAAGGTGTCCTGATTGACCTCACGAACCATTCCGATATCTGTCAGTCCCCAAGCTCTCACTGGGACACCTCCTCATTGCGCTGTCGGCGAAGCTGTCCGCAGGAAGCCGAAATATCCCCGCCCAGGCTGCGCCGAACAGTGGCATTCAGACCGTTGCGGTTGAGTTCGTTCTGGAACCAGCGAAGATTCTCTTTGGTAGAAGGAACCAACGGAGATCCCTCCACATGGTTCAGCGGAATCAGATTCACATGACAATTAAAGCCCTTGAGCATCTGAATCAGCTGACGGGCACACTCCTTGGTGTCGGTGACGCCCCGGATCATGGCGTATTCAAAGGAGATGCGCCGTCCGGTGGTCTTGAAATACCGGCGGCAGGCAGGCATCAACTCTTCCAACGGATACTTGCGGTTGACCGGCATGATCTTGGAACGGGTCTCGTTGTTGGGTGCGTGCAGCGAGATGGACAGGGTCAGCTGCAGCTTCAGCTTGGCAAGCTCGTCGATCTTGGGCACCAGACCGCAAGTAGACAGCGAAATATGCCGCATACCGATGTTCACACCGTCGGTGTGGCTCACCAACTTCAAAAACTGCATCACGTTGTCGTAGTTATCCAGCGGTTCACCGGTACCCATCAGCACGATGTTGGATACCCGTCTGCCGCTGTCCTTCTGGGCAAAAAGAATCTCATCCAGAATCTCCGCAGGGGTCAGATTTCGGCTCTTTGCCGGATCGTAGGAGGCGCAGAACACGCAACCCATCTTGCAGCCAGCCTGGGTAGACACACAGATGCTGTTGCCGTGCTCATATTTCATCAGCACGGTCTCAATGCTGTTGCCGTCGGACAAGCCAAACAGATACTTGATGGTGCCGTCCAGCTGGGACACCTGCTTGCGCAGGATCTCCGGCTTGGTAATGAAGCACTTTTCGTCCAGCTTGGCACGCAGCGCCTTGGAGATGTCACTCATCTCGTCAAAAGAAGTGACACCCTGGTGCAGCCATTTGAAGATCTGCTTGGCACGGTATTTAGGTTCGCCCATTTCTGCCAGAAGCACTTCCAGCTCCTGGGGCAGCAGGGATTTGATCGATACTTTCTCTTCCATATCAGCCTCGCGATTTCCGAAGTTTCGCCATAAAAAAGCCGTCTGTGCCGTGGATATGGGGCCACAGGGTCAGCATACCCTCTTCCACCCTGCCGATGCCGGGCAGATCAAAGGGTTCCAATGTAAAATCGGGGTGGGCAGCCAAAAACTGCTGCACAACCGACTCATTTTCTTCTTTCAGGACAGTACAGGTGGAATACACCACCCGTCCGCCGGGTTTTAGGTACTTGCCCGCATTTTCCAGAATGGACAACTGCAGGGGCGGCAGCTCCTTGATCTGGTCGCCGTCCTTGTAGCGCACATCGGGCTTTTTGCGAATGACACCCATGCCGGAACAGGGCACATCGCAAATGATGGCATCGGCCTGTTCCACCAGCGTCTCCCGCAGCTTGGATGCGTCGGAAGGGATGGTCTGCAGGCAGGTAATGCCGTAGGTTTTGGCATTTTTCGCAATCAGATCGCTTTTATGAGGATGGATGTCCATAGACAGCAATCTGCCCTTGTCCTCCATCATCTGCGCCGCCAGCATGGACTTTCCGCCCGGTGCGGCACACAGGTCGAATACCGTTTCGCCGGGTTTGGGCTGCAAAGACTCCACACACAGCTGGCTGGCTACATCCTGAATGTAAAACAGACCCTGCTGCAGAAGCTTGCTTTGCAGTACGCCTTTCATATTGTCAAAAATGATGGCATTGGGCAAATGCCGGTGCGGAACAGCAGAGATCCCCTCCTGTGCAAACTGCTGCAGCAGCTCCTCTCGGGTCGTTTTCAGCGTATTGACGCGAGCCGTCACAGGCACAGGGGTATTGTTAGCCTGCAGCAAGGCTTCACAGCCGGCAAAGCCCAAGCGCTTGTTCATCTTTCCGGCAAACCATTTGGGGTGGCTGTAGCGGATGGAAAGATAGTCCAGATCGTTGTCCCGGGGCACCTCCGGCAGTCTATCCAGACTGCGCTGGAAGGCGCGAAGAACGCCGTTGGCATAGCCGGCAGCACCGGCATTGGCCGTTTTTTTCACCAGTTCGACCGTTTCGTTCACAGCGGCACTGTGGGGAATTCGGGTCAGAAACACCAGCTGATAAGCACCCAAGCGCAAGGCATCCAGCACCTGCGGGGTGATTTTTTCCAAAGGCCGTGCAGAAAAGCTGCCCAGCAAAAAATCCAGATAAGCCCGGTTCTGCAGCACGCCGTATGTAATGGTGGAAGCCAGCGCGGCTTCCTCCGAACGCATATCGGCACAGGCTTTTTTCAGGTACAGATCTGGCCAGGCACCTTCCCTGCGGAAGGAGATCAGCGCGCGCAGCGCCGTTTCACGAGCACTCAGCATCAGTCTCTCCTGTTCCGATTGGCGATCAACAACAGACGCAGCAGCTGGGATACCGCCTGAGCCAATGCGGCAACATAAGTCATGGCCGCGGCTCGCAGCACCTTACCGGCGCCGTCCAGCTGCTCTTCCTTCAGGTATCCCGAAGCACCCAGTGCTTCCAGAGCCCGGTTGGAGGCATTGAATTCCACCGGCAAAGTCACCAACTGGAAAGCCACCACGGCACAAAACAGCAGCACGCCTGCCATGGCCAGCGTCTCGCTACCCATCAGCAGACCGATCAGCAACAGCGGCCAGGACAGATAAGAGCCGATCTGCGTGACGGGAATGATGGCGGTACGGATCTTGATGGGGCCATAGCCTACAGCGTACTGAACGGCGTGACCTGCCTCGTGGGCAGCAACGCCCACTGCAGCCACCGAAGTTACGTCGTAGACGCCCCGCGACAGGCGGATGGTGTTGGTTTTGGGATCGAAATGGTCGGTCAGTTCCCCCGCCACCGGCTCAATGGTCACACCGGTAACGCCGTTCATCTCCAGCACCATCCGGGCAGCCTCCTCACCGGTCAGTCCGGCAAAGGCCTTGGAATAACGGGCGTAAGTGTTTTTCACCTGGGACTGTGCCCAGAGAGAGAACAAAATGGCAGGAATCAGGATCAGATAGGTGGTATCAAAATACATTTTTTGCACCCCTTTCGCTGGTTTAGACTGGGTTTTGGAAAAAAAGTTCGCTTTTTAGCAGAATTTCTCATTCAGCAGGGCTGCATGGCCCCGGAAGAAGGCATCGGCAGGCATCTTTTTACCGCCGGCACCCTGCACCATGCCGATGCGGACAGCACCCTGACCGCAGGCCACCACGATGCCCTTTTTGTCGTTTTTGATAATGGTGCCGGGCACACCGCAGACCCCTTCGGCCTGCTCTAACGATGCAGCGAACACTTTCATTTTGTCACCGCCCAGGGTAGAAAATGCACCGGGTGCGGGGTCATAGGCCCGAATGGCACAAGATACCTCTGTTGCAGGCTTGGTAAAGTCGATTTTGCAATCGCTCGTCTGGATCATGGGCGCATAGGTGAAGCCGGTCTCGGGCTGCGGCTCGCCCTTCAGCTCGCCTTTTTCCAGCAAGTTTAATGCCTTTACAATCGCCTCTCCGCCGATCTTTGCGAGGCGATCATGGAGACTGCCGTAGCTTTCATCGGGCAGCATTTGGGTGGCGGCAGGCAGCAGCATATCACCGGTGTCCAAACCGGCATCCATCTGCATGATGGTGACGCCGGCTTCGGTCTCGCCGTGCAGAATACAGGCGTTGATGGGGCTTGCACCACGATATTTGGGCAGCAGGGATGCATGGATGTTCAGGCAGCCGTACTTGGGAATATCCAGCACCGCCTGAGGCAGAATGCGACCGTAAGCGGCCACCACGATGACCTCGGGCTGCAGATCCCGCAGTTCCTGCTGCACCTCCTCACTGCGCAGATTCTTGGGCTGATAGACAGGAATGCCGTATTCCAGCGCCTGAACCTTTACAGGTGGCGGCAGCATCTTCATGCCGCGGTTTTTCGGGGTGTCCATGCGGGTGTAAACGCCCACAATGTCATGCCCGGCCTCCTTCAGCGCCACCAGTGCGGCAACGGCGAAGTCGGGGGTTCCCATAAAGACAATTCTCATTCGTCCTCACCCTCGTAGTCGTCATCGTCATCGGCAAACTCGCTGGGATCCAGATACTCGGACACCAGTTCGGTATACAGATGACCGTCCAGATGGTCGATCTCATGGCAGAAAGCCCGGGCGGTAAAACCCTCAGCAGTGCGCTCGTGCCACTGGGCGTTGCGATCCTGGAACTTGACGGTGACCTTCATGGGACGCTTGACCATGCCGTACTTGCCGGGAACAGACAGGCAGCCCTCGGCGCCGTCCTGTTCGCCTTCGCGAGCGATGATCTCGGGGTTGATGATTTCCAGGAAGCTTTCATCCTCCACCATCACCAGCGCCAGACGGCGCAGGATACCAACCTGAGGTGCAGCCAGACCGGCACCGTGGGCATCGGTCAGAGTCTCATGCATATCCTCCAGCAGGGTGAACAGACGGTCGTTGAAATCGGTAACGGGACGGCACTTTTTGTTCAGAATGTCGTCGCCAACTTTGACGATATTACGGATTGCCATAAGGGGTTCCTCCTTATAAGTAGTATGGATCAATATCTGCAGAAACCGTCAGGCTTCTGCTGCCGGGCCAGCGGTCATAGGCCGCAAGCATCCGGGAAACCAGGGCACGGCTGTTGTTGGTTGCCCGTCCCCGAAAAGAAACTGTGTAAAAATAGCGTTTGTTCAGCTTAGCGATGGGCGCAGGCACCGGCCCCAGTACAGCAGGTTCCACATCGGGAGTCTGGGGCAGCTGAGCTGCCAGCGCCTTTGCAAAGGCCTGCGCCGCCTGCTGAACGGTATGCTCGTCGGTACCGCCAAAGCGGAACACAAACTGATCGGCAAAGGGCGGTGCTTTCAGCGCCTGCCGCATCAGGATCTCCTGCTCATAAAAGGCATCGTAGTCCTGGCTTGCGGCGGCCTGGATCACCGGATGCTCAGGTGTGTAGGTCTGGATCACCGCACGACCTGGTCTTGTCCGACGGCCAGCTCTTCCTACCACCTGCGCCAACAGGGAAAAAGTTCGCTCGGTGGCATGATAATCTCCGCAATACAGCGACAGATCGGCTTCCAACACGCCAACCAGTGTTACGTTGTCAAAATCCAGACCTTTTGCCACCATCTGGGTACCCAAAAGGATGTCTGCCTTGCCTTTTGCAAAGCTGTCCAGCAGCTTTTCGTGGGAAACACGCCCCTCGGTGGTGTCGGCATCCATCCGCAGGATCCGTGCCTCGGGCAGCAGTTCCTGCAGTTCGTCCTCAATGCTCTGCGTGCCGGAACCAATCAACTTCAGGTGTGCACCGCCACATTCGGGACAGGTTTCGGGCATGGGCTGAGAGAAACCGCAATGATGGCACATCAGCCGCCCGTTGCGGCTGTGATAGGTCAGCGCCACGCTGCAATTTTCGCAGGTGGGGATATGTCCACAATCCACACAGGCTGCCATCCGTGCGCTGCCGCGGCGGTTGATGAACAGAATGGACTGCTCTCCCCTGCTCAGATTCAGCTGTAGTTCTTCCAGAAGCTGCCGGCTGATACGGGATGGGTCGCCTTCCCGCAGCTGACCGCGCATATCGGCTAAAACGGTGGTAGGCAGGGGGACATTCTGATACCGCTGGGGCAGGGACAGCAGATGGTACTTCCCTGCTTTTGCAGCGTGATAGCTTTCTACAGAAGGAGTGGCCGAACCCAAAAGCAGCAAACAGTGATCCTGTGCTGCCCGGTATTTTGCTACTTCCCGGGCATGGTAACGGGGATCGGATTCCGATTTATAGGTGGGTTCCTGTTCTTCGTCAATAATAATGCAGCCAAGGTTGTCCAATGGCGAAAAAACGGCGGTTCGGGTGCCAATGACCACCCGTGCCTTACCGCTTTGAATCCGGCAGTACTCGTCGTACCGCTGGGTCGCCGTCAGACCGCTGTGCATCACCGCTACCTGATCCCGGAAATAAAGACGGAATTTCTACAGCATCTGTGGGGTCAGAGCAATCTCAGGTACCAGCAGGATGGCGTTTTTCCCTTGTTCCAGTGTGTGCTGGATCAGACGGATATACACCTGCGTCTTTCCGCTGCCGGTAACACCGTACAGCAGCGCAGCTTGAGGCTTACCACTTTCCTGCAGCTGCTGCAGCCGCAAGAAAGCAGCCTGCTGCTGCTCGTTCAGCGAAATAGGCTCGGGTGTTTCGGTTTTCAGCAGTTTAGGCATCCGGCTGACCTGTACCGATTCGGCGGTCAGGATTCCCAGCGTTACCAAACGCCGGATAAGCGCCGTACCCATGCCGGTCAGGTAGCACACCTCTTTTTCGGGCAGCTGACCGGCCTGATGGATCACCCGCAGCACCTTTTCCCGCCGTTCTTTCATGACGCCCTTGCCGATTTGGCCCAGCGCCTGTTCCAACGGTAGGGTCAGCCGCAGCATGGTGATCTTTTTCTCCCGGACGTTTTGCTGAAATTGCTGCTGCACGGTCACATGACCGCTTTTTACCAGCTGAGACAGTTCTTTTTTGATGTCCTCGGGCTGCAAAAGCTTTTTCAGTTCTCCGGCAGTCAACGGTTTCCCGGCCTGTCGAAGGGCGGTCATGATCCGCAGCTTTTTGGGCGGAAGGCCCTCATCCGAAAGCTCACCGGGAAGGTAGGTTTCTGCTTTGCGGTTCCAGACGCCAGGTGGAAACAATGCGTTTGCAGCCTGAAAAAAGGTGCAGAAATACCGCCGGCACATCCACAGCGCCAGCGCCTTCTGCTGCGGCTGCAGCACCACCTCATCGTCAAACACGTGGGCGATGGCCTTCAGCTGCCGGGAAGCTTCTTCCTCCTGCAGTTCCAGTACAATGCCCTCGGTTTTCCGATTTCCCGCGCCAAAAGGCACCATGACACGGTGTCCTTCGCGGATGGTTTCCCGCCATGCCGCAGGGACACTATAATCATAGGGGCGGTCTATAGAATGGACCGCCGCCGCTACCGCTACGCGGGCCACCAGAGTCTGCCCGTTCATTGGGTTTTATTCTTCGATGATAACAACAGGCACGTCGTTGGCCTGCACATTGGTGGTGTTGACGATCTTACCGGACACAATGTCGTCCAAAGCCAGCTTAACGGGCTTTTCGGTCAGCTTGACCTCGTTGATTTCAGCCTCTTCGGCGATCTGACGGGCACGCTTGGCGGCCACGTTGACCAGCAGATAACGGTTGTCGACCTTTTCCAGCAGTTCGGTCATAGAAGGATGCAGCATAGTGGTTTTCTCCTTTATTTCAATCAATTTTTTATGATCAATTTAATGTAAAGCTAAGATTTTCCCGCAGGCAGCGGTGGGAAAGCATAATGGCACGCAGCCGGTCGGCGGCGCTCTCCACCTCATCGTTCACCACGATGTAACGGAATTCGTCCATGTTGGCACATTCCTGCCGCGCGATGGCCAGCCGCTTTAGGATGACATCCTCTGCTTCGGTGCCGCGGCCCCGCAGGCGGCTCTCCAGTTCTTCAAAGGAGGGCGGCGCGATAAAGACCAGAACGGCCTTGGGCAGGCGCTTCTTCACCTGCAGCGCACCCTGCAGCTCGATCTCCAGGATCACGTCATGGCCCTGCTCCAGATGCTCCTCTACAGGATCCAGTGGCGTGCCGTAATAATTTTCGGCATAGCGGGCGTATTCCAGAAAACGGTCGTTGGCGATCAGCTCCTCAAACCGTTCCTTGGTCAAGAAGTGGTAGTGCACACCGTCCACTTCCCCTTCGCGAGGTGCGCGTGTGGTGGCAGACACCGAAAAATACAGCCGATCCAGCGACTGGATGACCTGTTTGAGTACCGTTCCTTTGCCAGCACCGCTGGGGCCGGTGATGACAAACAGCGTTCCTTTGTTATTCATCATCCTCAGTTTCCTCCTCAGCTTCATATTCAGAGCTCAGACGGTTTGCAATGGTCTCGGGCTGGATGGGCGACAGGATCACATGATCGGAGTCGGTGACCAGCACGCTGCGGCTGCGGCGGCCGTAGGTTGCATCGATAAGCATATTGCTCTCCTTGGCCTTGGAAATAATACGGCGGATAGGTGCCGATTCCGGGCTGACGATGGCCACCAGCCGGTTGGCAGAAACCATATTGCCAAAGCCGATGTTGATCAGTTTCATAAGTGCTCCTTACTCCAGATTCTGGATCTGTTCCCGGATCTTTTCGATCTCGGCCTTCATGTCCACCACCGTCTTGGCGATCTGGAAGTCATTGGCCTTGGAGCCGATGGTATTGGTTTCCCGGTTCATTTCCTGCACCAGGAAGTCCAGCTTGCGGCCGATAGCCACAGGGCTCTTCAGCATGGTATCCAGCTGGGACAGGTGGGAGCGCAGGCGGACGATCTCCTCGGTGACATTGACCTTGTCAGCGTACAGAGCAGCCTCCTGCAGGATGCGCTGCTGTGCCAGCTCAGAGCCGTCCAGGATCTCGGTCATACGGGCTGCGATGCGGGTACGGTATTCCTCCACACAGTTGGGCGAACGCTGTTCTACAAAATCCACCGACTTGGCGATCAGACCGGCACGATAGACCACATCCTCCACCAAACGACCGCCTTCTTTCTCGCGCATGGCATTGTATTCTTCCAGCGCCTGTGCCAGCACGGCAGAAACCTCGCCCTTCAGCTGGTCGGCATCGGCCTCTTCCTTGTTCTGCTCCATGGCATCGGGCAGACGCAGCAGCGCCAGAGCCGAGGCCTCGTCAGAGATACCGTAAGTTTCAGAAACCTTTTTGATGGCATCCACATAGCCCTGGATCACCGCCATGTTGGGGGTCACCTTGATATCGGCGCCTTCTTTGGCTCGGACGCTGACAAAAATATCCACCTTACCCCGGGCGATAGCAGCCTGTGCCTGCTTGGACACCAGATCCTCCAGATAGCCATAAATGCGAGGCACCTTGATGTTCAGATCCAGGTAACGGTGGTTCACCGAACGCAGTTCCACCGTGATCTCCCGGAGATCGTTTTCTACTTTTACGCGGCCGTAGCCAGTCATGCTTTTCAGCAAATGGATCACTTCCTATAGTTCTTTATTCGCCCAACACCTGGACGATGGAAAAATGCATTTCCTTGTTGTTTTTCTTCATACTGCGGGAAACGTACATACAAATCAGGATGCCCACCACAAAGGCGGCAGCGCCGCAGGCAATCCGGGCACCTTCGCCGCCGGGCATTGTAAAATACCCCACAAAAAACAGGATCATGGGCATCAGATACAGCATGGCGGCCAGCTTGAGGACTCGGCCTGTATCGCTGCGAACGATCACATCGTCGCCCTTCTGTGCGCCAACCAGATTGTCTGCATCCACCATGACGATCTCGTCGGGATGGGGGCAGCCATGACAGGTATGACAGTCGCCGCTGCAGGCAGATTTGCGCTTAACGGCCACGCGGGCGATATTTTCATTGACAATACGAATGACTTGTGCTTGCTGTTCCATAAAAAGCCTCGCTTTTTGTTAATCTAAGGGAGCGTACCGAGCCATAATGGCCTCAGCCACCCGGATGCCGTCCACTGCTGCCGAAACGATGCCGCCGGCATAGCCTGCACCCTCGCCACAGGGAATCAATCCCTGCACCGTCAAGCTGTAAAGATCGTCGCCCCGGGTGATGCGCACGGGGGAAGAGGTTCGGGTTTCCACACCGGTAAACACCGTGTCCGACCCATCAAAGCCGCGCATTTTGCGACCAAACTGAGGCATGGCACGGCGGAGCATCCCACAGACCACCGGTGGCAATACCTCGTCCAGACTGCGGAACTGCCAGCCACGGGGATAGGTGGGCGTCACGCGACCTAACGCCGTGGAAACACGGCCTTCGGCAAAATCGCCCCACAGCTGTACCGGTGCCTGATAATCCCGGCCGCCCAGTTCAAAGGCCGCACGCTCCAGCTGACGCTGGAAGGCGATGCCGTCCAGCGGACCGGTGCCGAAATCTTCGGGGGTCACCGACACCACCAGCGCGGCGTTGGCATTTTTTCCGGCCCGGGCATGGTAGCTCATGCCGTTGGTGACCACGCCGCCGCATTCGCTGGCAGCCGCCACCACCTCGCCGCCGGGACACATACAGAAAGAGTAACAACCCCGCTCTCCTTCCCGATGGGAAATGGCGTACTCACCGGCAGGCAGGCCGGGTGTGCCCAGATATTTTCCATACAAAGCCCGGTCGATGTCCTCCTGCAGATGTTCTGCACGGACACCCACCGAAAAGGGCTTGGCCTGTAAATAAACGCCCTGATCCCGCAGGGTGAAAAAGCTGTCACGGGCGCTGTGACCAATGGCCAGCACTGCCACATCACAGGGCAGTTCCTCGCCCTCCAGCTGCAGACCTTTCAAACGGTTTTCCCGCAGCAGAAGACCCTTTGCCTGGGTCTCAAAACGGACGATACCGCCAAGTGCTTCCACCTGACGGCGCATGGATACCACAATGTTTTTCAACAGGTCGGTACCGATGTGCGGTTTGGCCGCCTGCAGGGCATCATGAGGCGCGCCGTGCTCTTCCAGCAGTTCCAGCACCAACTCACAGCGGTTGTCGCCGATGCGGGTGGTCAGTTTGCCGTCGGAATAGGCACCTGCGCCGCCTTCGCCAAACTGGATGTTGGAACGCTCGTTCAGTGCATCACCCGAAAAGAAGCTTTGCACATCCCTGTCACGCTTGTCCATAGCAGCGCCCCGCTCCAAAACCACCGGGCGATAACCGTTTTTCGCAAGGATCAGTGCAGCAAAGATGCCCGCCGGGCCAAAACCCACGATCACAGGCGGTGCGCTCAACCGTTCCTTGCCGGAAACAACGGGCATGACGGCCCGGGCACGCAGCTTGACGTGGGGATCTCTGCATTTTTGCACGAAAGCGGCCTCGTCACCGGCCAGCGACAGTTCCACCGAGCAAATGGCCTTAAGATCGCCGTGGCGCAGATCCAGAGATTGCTTGTGCAGACAGCCGTGCAAAACGCTGCCGGGACTGAGCCGCAATTTCTTCCTTGCGGCAGTCAAGGCTTCCTCTTCCGAAAACGGAAAAGGAAGCCTGATGTCAGATACTAAAATACTCATACTTATTCGTTGGGCTGATCAGGTGCATCGGGATCTACCGGCTCAGGATTGAGCGCAGCGTCCAGCGCCTCCTGGGTCACCTCGACGGTGATTTCCAACTCCTGCTTGACGTAAATACTACTGTTCTGCAGGGTAATGCGGCAGGGCAGTGTATTGGTGCCAACCACCAGATCGTCCAGCTCGTAAATGGGCTCCAGCACGATGTCGCTGTCCCGCAGACGGGCAAGCGCAGTGGTGCTGCCGAATACATCAATTTTGATCTGCTGTTCCGGATAGATCAGCAGCGAATCCTCGGGCAGATGGGTCTGATCCAGCTCTCTGGTTTCCCAGCCGCAGCCGTCCAGCGTGATTTTCACCATGGCGAACTGCTTCTGGCCGGAGGCCAACGAGACACCGTCGGGCAGCTGAATCACGCGGGCAAACTCCATGGTGCCTTCTTCCAGCACTTCAGACAGGTCAACAGCCTCCAGTTCGATGCCGTTCAATTCCCGGACGAGATCGGGATCGCCGATGAGATTGATGCTGGCAGGATCGATCTTGGCATCCACCATGTAGGATTTCAGATACGTGGAGTCCTTCAGCGCTACCGTCAGCGGGACAGCACCCTGCTGACGCAGGCTAAGGCTCAGCATGGTGGAGGGCGTATCAGGGGTCAGATAACTGCTGGTAACAGCTTCCCCGTTTCCATCCAGCAGAGTGTAGGTCACATTGGTCTGCATGGTAGTGGTAACGCCGGAAATATCGTAGGTGACCTTTGCCTTCTTGATCTGCCGCAGGATAGTTTCGGGACCACGGACAACAATGGCATCGGGTGAAGCGTTCACACTGTCAAGAGACAAGCCGGAAGCCATTTCTCCCACAAGCTCCACCTCCACGGGGATGGAGGCCGTATTCATGCGGTCAATCACGACAGTGATCTGGCTGGGACTCTTGTCCGAAAGTGTGACGTCTTCCGCTACGGAATCCTTGACCAGCTGATAGGACAGCTTGTATTCACCGGGTTCGGTGATATGTGCCACCGATGCAGTGGCAGTGATCAGGTTCAGGTAGTCCTTTTTGACCTCCTGCACCAAAGAGCTTTTGCCACTGGCCTTGACCGAAACGGTCTCGTTGGTGCCGGACATCACCACCAGGCCGCTTTCCTTCAGCGTGGTAACACCCTCCAGCCGGACGGGAATGTCCTCATAGGGCAGCGCTTTTTCCACATCTTCCGTGCTCATCACATAGCCCCAAAGTCCAATAGCCATCAGCAGGGACAGCACCCGCAGGATGGCGTCATTTTCACGAATCCAATCCTTTACGTTTTTCATTTGGTGATCCACCCCTTCACGCGCTCCAGCAGGCCAGACTTCTTTTCTTCTTCTTCAGGCATAAGCTTTGCAATCAGCAAACGCTCCAGCGTTTCGGGTGCCAGATGCCGCTTGAGCACACCGTTCTCTGCCAGAGAAATGGCACCTGTCTCCTCAGACACGATGACCGACAGGGAGTCGTAGGCTTCACTCTGCCCCAGACCGGCACGGTGACGGGTTCCCAAATCCTTGCTGATATTCTGCTTGCCGCTGAGAGGCAGGATGCAGCCAGCGGCGGCAATGCGGCCCTCGGCAATGATGACGGCGCCGTCATGAAGCGGAGCCTTGTTGTAAAACAGGTTCTTCAGCAGCTCGGCATTCACATCGGCGTTGATGGTAGTGCCGGTGTTGATGATGTTCTGCAGGGAATCCTCCCGCTGGAAAATGATCAGCGCACCAGTCTTGGTCCAGGCCAGGGAGTTGACGGCTTCGATGGTCTGCAGAATGGCGGTATCGGTGGTCTTGGCCTCCTGAGCATGACCGAAGCTGAACCACTCACTCAGCCGTTGACTGCCAAACTGCTCCAGCATTTTACGCAGTTCCGGCTGGAAAATGATGACAAGCGCAATAATTCCCACCTGCATGACGTTCGTGAGGATCCAATAGACCACACTGAGCTGCAGGATGCCGGACAGTGCTGTGAGCACAAGCAGGATCACAAGACCCTGAAACAGCTTTTGCGCATTGGTGTTGCGCAAAAAGCGCATCAGTTTATACAGCATAAAGGCTACCAGGAGAATATCGATATAATCCCGCACCTCGGCCATTGCTATACTGTTCATGATCGTTTCAAACATCTTCCAAGCCGCTTCTTTCTGTTAGTTTTAATATTTATTTATATATATTAACAAAAACGCGCACTTTTTTCAATAGTGGAAGCTGGTGTTTTTTCTCGTTTGCAAAGATTTTACCGCACATTCCGGAAACACTGCCGGAATTGTTTCTTTTTTGTGTATTTGAGGTTGCAACCGATGATGGACGCATGAATTATTGTCAGTAAAGTTTAACAACTTTACAGCATTACTTCTTTCCAGGTATTTTCTCTGCTTTTTTCATAAACCCCCAACGGCTTCTTGCTGATTTTTCGCAAAAGTGCCGCTGCCTGCGGCAAGTAGGCTTTTTCCAACAGTAGACCGTGGGCACAGGAACCTCGCCCCAGACTGGCGGGCGGTTTGACCATTACGGTGGAAATCCCATTTCGCCGCAGGATAGAAGCTGCATTTTGCGCATGGGTAAGCGAATGAAAAACGATCAGACTGCTCACAGGATCACACTTCCCTTCGTGTCATTCTATGAGCGGTCTGACCGCTTGGTTCAGTTCTTTTCGATCAGGCAGACGGCGTGCACCGCCATGCCTTCCCCGGTGCCGGTAAAGCCCAGGCCTTCCTCGGTTTTGCCCTTCAGCGACACCTGCTCTGCCGTGATCTTCAGCACGCGAGCGATATTTTCCCGCATTTGCGGCACATAGGGCAGCAGCTTGGGGCGCTGCGCCACGATGGTTGCATCAATGTTGCCGATCTGCCAGCCATGCTCTGCCAGTTCACGACCACAGGCTTCCAGCAGTTTCAGGCTGTCTGCCCCTTTATAGCGGGGATCGGTATCGGGAAAATGGCTGCCAATATCGCCCAGCGCTGCCGCACCGAACAGCGCGTCCGTAATGGCGTGCAGCAGCACGTCGGCATCACTGTGCCCCAAAAGGCCCTTTTCAAAGGGAATATCCACACCACCCAGAATCAGCTTTCGCCCCTCTACCAGCCGGTGAACATCATATCCGTAACCTACCCGGATCATGCCTGCCCTCTCCCTTCCAGAATGGCCTGCCCGTAGATCAGGTCGGCAGGCGTTGTGATTTTGATGTTTTCAAAAGACCCCTCGGTGATCACCGGACGTGCGCCCATTCGCTCCAGTGCGGCGCACTCGTCGGTGACGGTAATGCCGGCCTCGATGGCGCTTTGCAAAGCGGCGGTCAGCAGCGCTTTATCGGCGACCTGTGGTGTCTGCATGGCACGAAGATCTTCCCGGTCAACGGTACACTCGATATGTCCGTCCTTCTGTACTTTTTTGATGGTATCATGTACCGGAACAGCTGCGGCAGCGCAGGTGTGAAGGAAAGCACCTTCACAGGCCTTCTGCACCACTTCGGGTGTCACAAGCGGCCTTGCGCCGTCATGAACTGCCAGATATTCGGCCTCCGGCGCGGCCTCCAGTGCGGCACGGTAAACGCTTTCCTGCCGGGTCGCACCGCCCTTGACCACCTTGGTCAATTTGGTAACGCCCAACGCTTTTCCCAGTTCCGCATAGGCAACGATCGTTTCTTCGGAGGCCGCAACAATGATCTCACGAATGATCTCACAAGCCTCCAGCGCCAGCAGTGTACGCCCCAGAACCGGCACACCGCCCAGCTCCATCAGCAGCTTGTTGCCGCCTCCCATCCGCCGAGAGGATCCGGCAGCCGGAATGATGGCCGTCACAAAGGGCGGCTGCTTTTTTTTCTTTCCAAACAACATGGGTATTCCTCCTGAAAAAACACCACCGGGAACGCGCCCGGCGGTGGATGGTGTTTTGTTATTTCAATACCGAACGCACGATTGCCTCTGCCTCTGCTAAATCCAGTTCGATAACCAATGCAAGTTCAGAAGCAAGAATCTGCAGAGCGGTATTCAGCATTTTTCGCTCGCCGGTGGACAGGTGTTTTTGTGCCTCCCGTTGAAGCAGACTTTTGATCACTACGGCCACCTGACCGGGCTGACCACTTTTCAGCCGATCCATGTTATCCCGATAGCGCTGATTCCAGTTTCCTCCCGACTCGGTCTCCAGTGCAGCAAACGACTGCAAAAGCAAATCTGCCTCCTGCCGCGTGATAACCGGGCGAAGACCAGCCTTTTCACAGCCGTCGCAAGGAACATACAGCTGCAGGCCGCCTTTCATCAACGTAAGGACATAATACATTTTCGGATGCCCGTCCGGACGCTGTTCGATCATTCCGCTGATGGTTCCCGCACCATGCATCGGGTGCGTTACACACTGGCCAATGTGATACATAAGCCCCTCCTGCGCACTTTTTTCTATTATAGTCCATTATTTGGAAAAGCACAAGAGAAACCGAAAAAAATGGCACTGCATCCGCCGAAAAAGCGTGATACAGTGCCCAAAATCTCCGTCATCAGCCAGCTTTTTGCTCCAACCGGATACGGTCTGCGATCATGGAAATGAACTCGGAATTGGTAGGTTTTCCCTTCACGTTGCTGACCGTGTATCCGAAAAAGCCATTGAGCACCTCCACGTCTCCCCTGTCCCAGGCAACCTCGATGGCGTGCCGGATGGCACGCTCCACCCGGGAACTGGTGGTTTTGTACCGCTTGGCCACGGTAGGATAAAGCACCTTGGTAATAGCGTTGATGATGTCCATATCCTTTACCGTCATGATGATGGCTTCCCGCAGGTACTGGTATCCCTTGATATGGGCGGGAACGCCGATATCGTGGATAATGTTGGTGACCCGCATCTCCAGTTCCACCTCCGGCGGCAGGTTTTTCCCCGGATCGCTGAAAACCGGCATCACCGTATTATGGGCGGCAATGCGCCTTGCCAGATCGGCCAGATCACAGGGTTTGATGGTGAAATAACTCACCTTGAGCGACATGGCTTCCGCCATCATGCGCTCGCTGGAAAAGGATGAAACCATGAACACCGACGGCATCTTTTTCATGTGCGCTTCCTGCAGCGCACGGATCACCGACAGCCCGTCCTTCTTTGGCAGCATCGCATCGACCACAATCATATCGGGCTGTTTTTCCCAAATTTGCGTCAACAGTTCCTGCCCGTCCTGCACCTTTCCCACGACCTGAATCCCTGTATAATTTTCCAGCTGCATATGCAGCATTTCGCAAAAATCCATGCTGTCATCCGCCAGGATGATCTTGATGGGCTCGCTCATTGTTTATGCCCTCGCTTCTTGTCAGTTTTGCGGTACCGTAAGTATAAAATAGCACACCAACCAAAGCTTTACAATCTTTTTTCGGGATTTTCTCAAAAAATCGTCAGTCAAAAAACGCCCAAAATGTAAAACAAAGTATAATTTACGAATCTATTCGACATAATTTTATATATTTCGACAGATTTTGCAGCAATTTTCAGTGAAAGCTTCAGCAATTGACACCGCACTTTGACGGCACTATAATGTTCTTGTAAAACCATCGTTCAAGGAGTCTTGTTATGTCTAACATTCTGCCTATCACCGACTTTTGCGCGCCCGAGCTGGATGTCTACGCCCGCCTGTCGGAAGCCCAGCTGCTCAATCGGGAATACCCGGAAAAAGGAATGTTTATTGCAGAAAGTCCCAAGGTGATCCAGCGGGCGCTGGATGCCGGGTATCAGCCGGTTTCCTTTTTGGTGGAAGATCGGCATCTGGAGACCCAGGCTAAAGAACTGATTGAACGCTGTGGGGACATCCCGGTATATACCGCCTCCTTTGATGTATTGACCCAGCTTACCGGATTTATGCTGACCCGGGGTATGCTGTGCGCCATGCGGCGGCCTCCCCTGCCCTCAGTGGCAGAAGTTTGCACAACTGCACGTCGGGTCGCCGTTCTGGAAAATGTCATGAACCCCACCAACATCGGCGCTATTTTCCGCTCTGCTGCGGCGCTGAATATGGATGCCGTTCTACTGACGCCGGCCTGCTCCGATCCGCTGTATCGCCGGGCGATCCGTGTCAGTATGGGTACGGTATTTCAGGTGCCCTGGACTTGGCTGGAGGGTGAAAATTATGTGGAGCAGCTGCGGCAGCTGGGTTTCCGGACGGCAGCTATGGCGCTGAAGGACGATTCTCTGTCCATCCGGGATCCCCGACTGACGCAGGCTGAAAAGCTGGCTGTCATTCTGGGTACCGAGGGAGATGGTCTTGCTGACTGCACCATTGAAGGATGCGATTATACCGTGAAAATTCCAATGACCCACGGGGTAGATTCTCTGAACGTGGCGGCCGCCAGCGCAGTAGCCTTCTGGCAACTGGGCGGACTGGAATAATATAACGAGGACAATAGAAAAGCGTGTGCGAAATCGCACACGCTTTCGTTTGTTTTATCCTTTTAAATCGACTTTTGCTTCATGGTTTTCATCAGCAAAGCACCTTTGACCAAGAGCAGCAAAAAGGCCATCGCTACAGCATAGGTTTCCCCCGCCAAAGCCAAAAGCAGAACCGTCAAAGCGCCGAGCACCATGGAGCAGGCCGTCACAGCATCCTGCTTCTTTTCTGTAGTATTCAACAAAATTTTTAAGATACCTGTCAATATAAGCGCAAGGAACAGGATCCAGTAAGCCATGCGGTTCAGCGTTGTAGCTTCGGTATATGCTGACAAACTGACTGAATAAATATACCCGTTTACCGTCTTTGGATAAAGGGGCAGAACGATCAGCAGCAAGGAAAAAAGGTCTGTCATTCCGAACAGTAATTCACAGACCCGCCGAATACCGAATTGCTTTTCCCGTTCAGCAATAGAGAGTAGTTTCTCACCTGACAGCAAATCATCAATGGTTATGGAAAAAAAGCCGGAGATCTCCTTCAGCGAGTCAATACTGGGATATCCCCTGCCCGATTCCCATTTTGAAACAGCCGTTCTTGATACGAATAAGGCTTCCGCCAGTTCTTCCTGTGTCATGCCCCTGTTTTTCCGTAAGATCTGAATCTTTTCGTGAAATTCCACCGCAGAATCACCTCTTCTATTCCTCTTTACAATATAGTAGCACAACTGCACGGTAAATACAAAACAAGCCTGTACTGAACAGCACAGATCCGATAATGTCAGTCAACCAGTGAACACCCGAAACCAGCCTGCCGATGACCATAAACAGAGAAAACGTAACCGTCATTATGTCAATGAGTCTTTTTGCTTTTCTATTTTTCAGTCTGCGATGTGTCTGAAAAACAAACGTTGGCATCACGCTGAGTACAAGCAGCGTTGTGGAGGACGGATAAGATGCTTCCAATCTCCCCGCTATCAGCACAGGTCTGTAATTGATCGGAATCATTTCAAAAATAAGATACCCGAAAATCACAAGCAGATAGTATAATCCTAGCAGTAAGATGTCACAGTCCACTTTCAGCAGTTTTTTCCTTTGCATCAGCTGAACAATGCCAATGCAGCCAAACATCAGGCAAATAAAAATTGGAACAAGCCCCAGCCAATCTGTAACCGTATAGAGCCGCATATGAACACCTGTCCATTGGTGAAACCATCCGTTGATTGTCGCAAGGCCCACTGCCGTTTCCATTGGCCCAATGTCCTGCACATCAACCAACTTGATCGAAGCCGTCCAAACGGCGAACGCCAGAACAAAGGAGAATCCTGTCCACAAAAATTGACTTCCCCGTTCCTTCATTTTCATCATTCCTTTCCGTGTTGTCTTAGGAACAGCTTATCAGCAAACCTGCAAACTTCACAGAATCGCAACGTCACACGCATGATACCGATCGTGTCATTTCGGGAATTTGAAAAGACAGGAGCATCTCGCTCCTGCCTTTGCGTTTTTGTGGGATTTGCTGCACATATTATAGCAAATTACAACGAAAAATCACGATTCGTTCCCGTGGGTCTTTTCCCGCAAACAAATCACCGCATGGGATCTCATCGTAATATTCCAGTTCATCCACCGTCATAAGATAAGAAAGATATTCCTCCGAGGGATAATAAAAGAAGAAAAACAGCTCCCGAGGATACTCATAATAAGATTCCAGAATCCTTGCCATTACCTTGCGCAGAATTTCCAAAGAAAAGGGATTGAAAAAATAATAACGATTGACCGCGATAGGCACTTCGTAGCTTTCGGCTCTCGTCAGCACAAATTCCGTCTTTGTACGCGAAAGGGCAGTCTCTTGGTTTTCTATGGCGCTACGATAAATACGTTGATCATATTCGATTCCAATGGTATTTGCATGGGTCTGATGGGATAGAAAAAAATCTACGCGGCCCTTGCCGCAGCCGTAATCTAAAACCACATCGTTTTCCCGAATCAGACCGCTGTTAGCCAAGCGCTCCAGAACCGTATAGGGCGTCGGTTCATAGGGGTAACGATATTGGTCAGCGTTTTCCTCATCCCGGCCGGCGGTTTGGATCTGCAGGCGCTGATCCCAGGTCACTTCAAAATCTGTCATGCTTCTCCCCCGTCAGTCGCTTAGTCCGCATTGTACGTACAGTTCCTGGATACAAGTGGCCTTGTACGCCATGTAGCGGTCAATATCGTCCGGAAACAGCCGGGCTGCCGTTTCTTTTACCGTGCTATACTGTTTGACGGCTTCCGGATGGTTTCTCAGAAAGTTCCGAAATGTGACGTGACGATGCAGTTCCCGGGAATCCTGCGGACAGACATACAGATGGTGGGGCTGCAGATGAGGCTTGCCGGAATATCCGAAGGCCTCTCGGCCCTTGATACCAAGATCCCCTTCGTGGAAATATCCAATGGCTTTCAGCCGGTCAGTCACCGCATCAAACACGATGTAATCCCGAATGACTACGTCCAGATCAATGCAGGGCTTGGCGGACATTCCCTCCACCGACGTACTTCCCACGTGTTCGATGTCCACGATCAGATCGCCAACAGCCGCTTCAATTTCTTTTCTGATTGCTTCAAAAGCGGTTTTCCACGCACTGTCATAGGGCAGCACAGTTACCTTTGTCGTTCGCATATCTGTTCACCGTCTTTTTCCGATTATGAAGACCCACCGTTGGGCAAGCGTTTGACCAAACACAGCCGTGTTCCATCCTTTCGCAGCAGGGCAAACCCTCTTTTTTCGTAGAATCTCCGTGCATTTGCATTGGTTTCTTCCACATGAAGAACGATGGTGGGAAATCCTATACTTCTACAGTATTCCTCTGCTTTTTCCAGCATTGCGGAACCGATGCCTTTACCACGATATTGCTTGCTTACACTAAAATCATCGTAATAGAGGAAGTTTTCCGCTTCCCGATGGACTTCGATGGAGAGAAATCCTTCAATCCTGCCGTCGATCTCAGCGACACAGATCCAGTCCTCTTTGCCTGCAAAATAGTAGTCCAGATCGCCCTCCCCATAGCCTTTCACGTCTTCTTTTCCGTAAATAGCGCGAAGCATTTCCATGAACAGGTCATTGATCCTGTCGCAATCTTCTTTGACGGCTTTACGAAAACAGATTCCCATTGACCAAAACCCCTTGTTGGCTTGTTAGCCTCATTATAACACAGAAATAATAAAATGACAGGGGCAAATCGCCCCTGTCAAATACTTTATCCCGCCGCCTCCAGCATATTTTCAATGAAAATGCCATATCCCCTTGTCGGATCATTCACAAGCACGTGGGTAACCGCACCTACCAATTTACCATCCTGAATAATAGGGCTGCCGCTCATGCCCTGGACGATGCCGCCGGTGACGGCCAGCAGATCGGGATCGGTGACTTCCAGCAGCAGATCCCGGCCGCCGCCTTCCCGATAAACCTTGACGATCTGCACATCATATTGCTGTGCCTCATCGCCCGCTACACAGCTCAAAATAGTGGCAGGGCCTTCCTTCAGGTCTTCCCGCTCGGCAACCTCCAGCGCTTGCTCCCCGGCATAAAACTCCGGTCGGGTCAGTACGCCGTAGATGCCGGTGGCATCGTTTTCCACCAGCCAACCCTGGTCGTGCACCAGATCAAACTGACCGCACAGCTGACCGGGTGTGCCCGATTTGCTTTTTTGCACGCTGGCAACGCTGGAAGGCATCACACTACCGGTGCCAAAGGTCACCAGTTTTCCGGTGTCGGCATCACAGATGCCGTGTCCCAACGCACCAAAAACGCCGGTTTCGGGATCCACAAAGGTCACCGTGCCGATGCCGGCCACGCTGTCCCGGATCCATGCACCAATGCGCCAACACTCCAGCGACGGGTCGTATACTGCCTTTACCGGAATCTGGAATTCACGTTCGTCCCGCAAGACCGTAAACACAGCGTTTTCGTTTTCCAATGCCGAAAGCATGGAAGTCATACCCTCATTTCCCTGGATCTCTTTCCCATTCAATTGAAGCAATACGTCGCCCACCTGCAATCCGCCTGTCTTGGCCGGACTGTGTCCACAGCTTTCCAAATCGGAGAAACCTACCACCATGGTGCCTTTGGAAAACAGCTTGATACCGGTGGTTTTCCCTAAAGGAATCAGCTTTTCCCCGATCTCGGGCAGTTCGGATGTTGCCGCAGACAGCGCCTCCGACGACAGTACCGCCTGTGCATCAACCGGTAGAGTATCACCACCGCCGGGCAGTATCACCACCGTAAATGCCAGACAAAAAGCCGCCAGCAAAATGCCGCGGCCCGCCGCAAGTGCGATGGTTTTCATTTGTTTTTTTCGCATAAAACGCCTCCTTTCGCCAAGCTTAGTATGACCGCATGACGAAAAAATAGCGTTGGAACTTCCCGTGGTTTTTGGAAAGAAAAAAGGCCGGAAAATCCGGCCGTTTTTGTATGATTTTTACTTTTTGTCCCGACGAACGAAACGAATCTTGCACACATCGTCGCCTCGGGCGATGGTTGCAGGCAGATCCAGTTCACAGCCGAAGCTTTCGGCAATGCCCCGGTCGCCGCACATGGCGTGGTCGCACAAAATCTGGATCTCTTCATCGGAACAGCCCTGCTTCTGCCATGCTTTCACCAGCGGACAATAGTGGAAATCAATGTCCAGATGGTCGTCGTCACAGTTTTTGATGTCCATCTCAAAAACCCACTGGGCAGGCTTGGTAAACAAGGTCTTTTTCAGCCCCTTCAGAGACGCACCGCCTCCGGCCTTTTTCCGCAGATTGGCACCCTGATACAGGCCGCAGCGCTTGATGGCGGCAGGCGCATAGTCCTGAGGCCCCAGACCTTTCTTTTGGGCTTCATCGCAAAGGAGATACATCCACAAAGCCCGGTGCTCCAGCTGCTCGCGAATGGCAACAATCAGCGGATTTTTGATTTTCGGTTCGTTTTTGATGTTACTCATATCGGTTCCCTTTCCGGCAAAAAGAGCCCGTCTTCCGACGGGCTCTTGGATGATTTACAGCGTATTGCTGGAGCCCAGAACGTTGCGGATCTTGTGCTGAACCATGGCGCGCAGTTCATCACGGCCATCCTTCAGATACTGACGGGGATCGAAATGATCGGGATGATCGTGCAGATGCTTGCGGATGGCGCCGGTCATGCACAGACGCAGATCGGAGTCGATGTTGATCTTACAGACGGCCATCTTGGCAGCCTGACGCAGCATTTCCTCGGGGATGCCGATGGCATCGGGCATGGCACCGCCGTACTGGTTGACCATCTGGACAAACTCCTGAGGCACGGAAGAGCTGCCGTGAAGGACGATGGGGAAATTGGGCAGGCGCTTGCCCACTTCTTCCAGAATGTCAAACCGCAGCTGGGGTTTGGTGCCGGGCTTGAACTTATAAGCACCGTGGCTGGTGCCGATAGCAATAGCCAGAGAGTCTACGCCGGTGCGGGTGACGAATTCTTCCACCTCAGCAGGGTTGGTGAACATGGCGTCGGCGGCAGAGACGTTCACATCGTCCTCGATACCGGCCAGCTTGCCCAGCTCGCCTTCCACAACGACACCGCGGGCGTGAGCATATTCCACAACCTGCTTGGTGATGGCGATGTTCTCTTCAAAGCTGTACTTGCTGCCGTCGATCATGACGGAAGAAAAACCACCGTCGATGCAGGACTTACAGACCTCAAAACTCTCGCCGTGATCCAGATGCAGGGCGATGGGCAGGTCGGTGTCGGCGATGGCAGCTTCCACCAGCTTGGTCAGGTAGATGTGCTTGGCATACTTGCGGGCACCGGCAGACACCTGCAGAATGACGGGAGACTTCTCCAGCTGGGCAGCTTCGGTGATACCCTGGATGATTTCCATATTATTGACGTTGAAAGCACCGATGGCGTAACCGCCGGCATAGGCTTTCTCGAACATTTCTTTTGTCGTGACCAAAGGCATAGGTAGTTCCTCCTTATATTACGATTATTCTTATTTTACCACCCCTTTCGTCCGGTTGCAACATTGATTTCCGTCTTTTATTATGTTAAACTATAACCAAATCCGAAATTTTTAGGAGGATATTGTTATGGAACTTCGCGGAGCCTGTATTTTCGGCCAGTCCGGCGGCCCCACTTCTGTCATCAACGCCAGCGCTTACGGCGTTTTCAAAGCTGCTCTGGAGAGCGGCAGCATCACTCGTGTGCTGGGTGCAGCCCACGGTATCAAGGGCGTACTCAATGACCGTTTGTACGACATTGCTCAGGAGGATCTGAAGGAGCTGGAGCTGCTCAAGAACACCCCCTCCTCTGCCCTGGGTTCCTGCCGCTATAAGCTGAAGGACGCCAGCGTGGACGACACCGATTATAAGCGGATTCTGGAAATCTTTAAGAAGTACGACGTGCGTTACTTCTTCTATAACGGCGGCAACGATTCCATGGACACCTGCAACAAGATCTCCAAGTATATGCAGTCCGTGGGCTATGAGTGCCGGGTCATGGGTGTGCCCAAGACCATCGACAACGATCTGTACGGCACTGACCACTGCCCCGGCTTCGGTTCTGCTGCCAAGTACATCGCCACCTCCTGCATGGAGATCTATCAGGATGCTTATGTGTATGACACCGGTGCTGTCACCATCGTGGAGTGCATGGGCCGCAACGCCGGCTGGCTGACCGCCGCCGCCTCTCTGGCTACCATGCAGGGTGCCGGCCCTGATCTGATCTATCTGCCCGAAGTTGCCTTTGATCTGGAAAAGTTCATGGCTGACGTGGAGCGCATCTGGAAGGAAAAAGGTAATTGCTTCGTGGCGATTTCCGAAGGTATTCTGGACAAGGACGGCGTGTTCATCGCCGAATACGGCCAAAAGGACGTGAAGGCCGACGCTTTCGGTCACAAGCAGATGGGCGGCGCTGCCGCCTACCTGGCACAGGCCGTCAAGGAGCGTCTGGGTGCCAAGACCCGCGCCATTGAGTTCTCTCTGCTGCAGCGCTGCGGTGCACATCTGGCCAGCAAGACCGACGTGGAAGAGGCTGCCTGGATGGGTGCCGAGGCCGTCAAGGCCGCCATTGCCGGTGAAACCGACAAGATGGTCGCCATCGAGCGCGCCGAGGGCGAGGGCTACAAGCCTCAGGTCAAGCTGGTGCCTCTGACTGCCACCGCCAACACCGAGCACAAGTTCCCCGTGGAGTGGATCACCGAGGATGGTGCAGGTATCAAGGAGGCGTTTGCCGCCTATGCCATGCCTCTGATCCAGGGCGAGCCCGACTATGCCTGGGAGAACGGTCTGCCCCGGTTTGCCAAGCTGAAAAAGGTTCTGGTAAAGGAATAATTTTCATTACAAAAGCCGATGGCCAACGCCATCGGCTTTTTGCTTTGTTACAGAAATTTCTGGATCTTTTGAAAAGCTGTAGTGTTTCGGATGACATCAAAGTCCTGCTCTGCCATCCAGGTATCTTTCAGGATGCGGCACACGGGGCGGTCGTCAGCGGTATGGTGATCGCTTCGACGGAAGGTCTGCTCACCCAGCAGCAAGGTGCTGATTCTGCCCTCTTCCGGGCGGCTGTCAAAAGCCTTTGCCGCCTCCGCGGCCTTTTGCAAGGTGACAATGCAGGCCTCTTCCCTGCCCAGCCGGGCATAGACCCGAGCCATGCGCGCGTAATTCTGGGCATTGTAGAAAAAGGACGACTCCCAATTCTCGTCGTAGATCAGCTTTTTCAGTGCAAACTTCTTTTCAAATACCTTTGCCACCTCTTCGTCGGACAGCAGGTCACCGTAGCACAGATTGAATAGTCCTGCATCCAGTGCGCTGTAGGCATCCTCGATTCGTTTGCGGACGAAGGGCAGCTTTTCGTGCTCCTCCAGACTCCACCACTGGAAGTTTTCCCGGCAGAGGGACATGGGCGGCAGGCTGTCAAAAATGGCACGGCCCTGTGCTTTGCGGCCACGGTCACAGTGATGGAACGCCAGTCGTGCGGTGGCCTCCAGGCGGATATTCTGGTCGGGACAATATTTCATGATGCGTTCACCCAGCGACACGATCTCTTCGTCATATTTTTGGATATTTTCCCGCCAGTTGGGGATATTTCCAGTCTCATCCCCTGCCACGAACAGGGCATACATCAGCTTGTTCAGCAGGGAATAATTGTTGGGGTATTCCTGGATGCCCTCCCGAGCGATCGAGATGCAGTCATCAATGCGACCTTCGCTGATGGCCTGTTGAAACTGCTCCAGATAGATTGCCACAGCTTTTTGTTCGGCTTCGGTATCCAGTCCCATCAAATGATCCATGGTCACGCCAAAGATACCGGCGATCACCGGCAGCAGCTCCAGGTCGGGATAGCAGGTGCAGGTTTCCCAGCGGGAAACCGACTGATAGGTAACGCCCAACTGCTCGGCAAGCTCTTCTTGGGTCATATCCCGCTCTCGCCGAAGCACTTTGATTTTTTCACCGATTCTTAGTTTCATGATGCATTCTCCTTTCGGATATTGAAACAGCGCTGCCTTCTGGTATTCAGTATAACGTATTTTACAAGCAAAACCAGTTCACCTTTGGTGAGAAAATTTCGCGCAGAACGAGAAAAGCCGCTCTTTCGAGCGGCTTTTTGCTATTTTTTACTTTTTCATCACCAGGGCATCGTATTTTTTGCCGCCTACGGTGTGGATGCCGATCTCCTTGTGGCAGGTTTTGAAGCCCAGCTTTTCGGCACAGCGCAGCATCCGGTGGTTGCCAGACCAGGTTTCGATGTAGAATTCCTCTACCCCGGCTTCCTCCCGATAATAGTTCATAAAAGCCTTGAGGGCACGGGTACCCAGACCCTTGTCCCACATATCGGAAGCGCAAATGGCCACCGCCAGACCGCGACGGAAGGACAGCGGATCACCGACCTCGTGGGGCGGCACCCAGTCAAAATGCTCGTCCAGCAGATAGGAACTGACGAAACCAATATGACGGCCCTCATGCTCGATCTCCAGCCGCCAGCGGAGGGCATCCTCGGGCAGACTTGCCATATACTCCTTCATGTCGGCGCGGAACTGTTCGGGATCCACCCGCTCGATGGGCGCCCAGGGCGTATCGGCACGGATCCACTCGATCTCCACGTTCATCCAGCGGATGTCATCAGAAATATCCGCCTCCCGGTAGTCGCGCAGAATGATATCTTTGTATTGAATTTCCATAGGATCTCCTCCTTAGAACATAGATGCAAACAGGTCAAGCTGGTTGCTTTCGGGCAGATCGCCCAGCGCGCCGATGTCCCGCAGGGACTGCAGGACGGCAGAAGATGCCTTTCCGCAACGGATGGAAATATCCTCCTGAGACATAAAAGGCTCTTTCTCCCGCTCTTCGGCAATAGACTGGGCGGCGGCTTCCCCCACACCGCTCAGCGCCATAAAGGGCGGACGCAGGGCGTTTCCTTCGATCTGGAAGGACTTGACGCCCGATTTGTAAATATCCATGGGCAGGAAGCTGAAACCCCGCTTGCAGAACTCATGGCACAGCTCCAGAACGATCATCTGATCGTCCTCCACGGCAGTACGCTTGGGCATGGCCTTCAGATCCCGGTACTTTTTGCAGATGGCCGCATCGCCCTGCAGGGCGGTGGCACAGTCAAAGGCATCCAATTTGTTGCTGAAGTACACGCAATAATAAGCCAACGGATGATGAACCTTGAACCAGGCAATACGGAAGGACATCATGGTATAGGCCACGGCGTGGCCGCGGGGGAACATATACTCGATCTTATTGCAGGAATCAATGTACCACTCAGGAATGCCATGGGCGCGCATCTCCTCTTCCCACTCGGGCTTGAGACCCTTTCCCTTACGGACGGCCTCAGAGATGGTAAAGGACAGCTTTTTATCCAGACCAACCGAAATCAGCTTGGTGGTAATGTCGTCACGAACCGAGATGACCTCGTTGATGGTGGCAAGCCCTTGATTGATGATGTCCTGCGCATTGTTGCGCCACACGTTGGTGCCGTGGGACAAACCGGAAATGCGGCAAAGACCCTCCAAGGTGGTAGGCTGGGTCTCCATCAGCATGGAGCGGGCATTTTTGGTACCAAACTCCGGCACACCGGCAGAGCCGGGCTGTTCCAGAATGTCATCAGTCTCGATACCCAACGGACTGATGTCTGTGAAGGCACGCATGGTCTCCTTATCATCCAGCGGCACGTCCATGGGGTCGACACCGGTAAGATTCTGCAGGTGACGGATGATGGTGGGAACATCGTGTCCCAGCTCGTCCAGCTTGAGCAGGTTGTCGTGGATGGAGTGGAAGTCAAAATGGGTGGTAATAATGTCGGAATCGGGGTCATCGGCCGGGTGCTGTACCGGTGTGAACTCGTAAATGGTGCGGTCAGCAGGAACGATGATCAGACCGCCGGGATGCTGACCGGTGGTGCGTTTGACACCGGTACAGCCCGATACCAGATGGTTGACCTCTGCATTATTGACCACCTTGCCCCGCTCTTCCAGATACTTTTTCACGAAACCGAAGGCCGTCTTGTCCTTGATGGTACCGATGGTACCGGCCTTGAACACCTTATCGTTACCAAACAGCTCTACGGTATAGCGGTGGATCTGTCCCTGACATTCGCCGGAGAAGTTCAGGTCGATATCGGGAGTCTTGTCGGCATTGAAGCCCAGGAAGGTGGCAAAGGGGATGTTGAAACCGTCTTTGATCAGTTTGGTGCCGCACTTGGGGCAATCACGGTCGGGCATATCGGCGCCAGTTTGGTACTGGGGGTCAATGTCCCAGATAGAGTGGCGGCAGTTGGGACAGCGATAATGAGGCTGGAGGGCGTTAACCTCGGTGATACCGCTCAAATAGGCAACAAAAGAGGAGCCAACCGAGCCTCGGGAACCAACCAGATAGCCCATTTCCATAGACTTGGCCACCAGCTTCTGGGCGATCATATACATCACGTCAAAGCCGTTTTTGATGATGGGGATCAGCTCGGCATCCACGCGCTCACTAACGATGGTAGGCAGTACGCCGTCCTCGGCATACAGTTCCTCAGCCTTCTTGCGGCACATATCCTCCAGATCCTTGGCAGAGTTTTCGATGGAAGGCGGATAACTGCCCGACAGCACCGGCTCGATATGCTCCACCTGGTCGGCGATCATGTTGGGGTTCTTGACCACCACCTCATAGGCACGCTGTGCACCCAGATAGGAGAACTCTTCCAGCATCTCGTCAGTGGTTTTGAAGTACAGGGGCGCGTGATCCTCTGCATCCTTGAATCCCATACCGGCCTGCAGGATCTCACGATAGATGCTGTCCTCAGGCTCCAGGAAGTGGACGTCACCGGTGGCGCACACCGGCTTATGGAGGGCATCGCCCAATTTCAGAATGGTGCGGTTGAAATCCCGCAGCTGCTCTTCATTCTGCGCCAGTTCCTTTTCCAGCAGGAAGCGGTTGTTGTCCAGCGGCTGAATCTCCAGATAATCGTAGAAGGATGCCAGCCGCATCAGTTCGCCCCATGGCTTGCCGGCCACCACGGCATCAAACAGCTGTCCCGCTACGCAGGCCGAGCCAAGGATCAGATTTTCCCGGACGGCAGCCAGTTCGGACATGGGAATGATGGGACGGCGGTTGAAATATTTCAGATGGGCGTCAGAAATCAATTTATACAAAGCAATCAGACCGGGTCGGTTCTTCACCAGAATGACCAGATGATAGCTTTTTTGCTTTTTATCAGGGCCGGAGCCAGAACGCAGCTGACCCAAGGCACCGTTGATCTCTGCCACACGGGTGATACCGCACTTTTCCTGCAGCATGGGGATAAAGCGCAGGAAAATTTCAGCCAGCACCTGGGCATCGTCGGAAGCCCGGTGATGATTGAATTTCAGATCCAGCGCGTCGGCAATGATATTCAGCTTGTGCTTGGGAGGCTGGGGCATGAGCGCCCGGGCCATTTCTACCGTGTCGATGGAACAGACAGGACAGGTCAGACCCAGCTTTTCACAGGCAGCGCCAACGAAGGCCATATCGAAGCCTGCGTTGTTGGCAACCAGCGGGCGGTTTCCGCAGAACTCCAGAAACCGGGGCAGTTCCACGTCGATGGGATTGGCATCCCGCACCATATCCTCCCGGATGCCGGTCAGCTCGGTGATGCGGGCCGGGATGGGCTGCGTGGGCTTTACATAGCAATGGAACTGGTCGCAGATTTTTCCACCGGACACAATACAGGCAGCAATTTCGATAATTTCACAATTTGCCGCAGAAAGACCGGTGGTTTCGGTGTCAAACACCACGATCTCATCGGTCAGGAGCGCATCGCTGCTGCCCTTGACAGCATTTCCCTGGTCCAGGTCGTCGATACAGTAGGCCTCGATACCATACAGCACTTTGATCTCGGTACCGCCTTTTTTCAGACCGGCCTGTGCCTTCATCACTTCGGGGAAGGCCTGAACAACGCCGTGGTCGGTGATAGCCAAGGCCTTGTGTCCCATAGAAGCCGCCAGTTTCAGCGCCTTTCCGGGATCGCACAGAGCATCCATACTGGACATATTGGTGTGCAGGTGCAGCTCCACTCGTTTGTCGGCAGCTTTGTCGGTGCGGACGGCCTTTTTCCCCTTGACAATGGCAGAAAAATTGAGCACCAGATCCTTGTCAAACTGAGAATAATGTACCTGACCCTGGACAATGACCCAGGCTCCCTTTTTGATGCCGCCCTCCAGCTCAGCAGCCTCCTCATCGGGAAGCACCTTGGAGGCACGGATGGAGCCGGTGCCATCGCTGAACTCGAACATAACAACGGTCTTTTCCCGACCGTTGAGCTTCTTGAATTCCACCAGGAAGATCTCACCTTCGGCGGTAATCTTGCCGGAATCCATATTGACTTCGCCCAGTTTGACCATTTCCCGGGCAAAAGGCTTGCCGTAAATGACCTCAGCATCCTCTTTGGGGCGGTACATGGGGGCGTTAGGATCCTTTTTCTGGCCGAACTGACGGCGTTGGGGACGCTCGGCAGGTGGTGCCGAGGGTGCAGGCGCAGCAGGCCGGGAGAGCTGATATTCCTGGCTGATCTGCGCCATGCGTGCAGCGCGGATCTCCTCATAATTCTGGTTGGAAGCCTGCAGTGCAGTGATCTCCATGCGCACGGGATGACCCAGCAGATCGGCGGCATCCTTTTCCATTTCGGGCTTGAGCTGCTCCAGCCGGGTGGCATGCCAGCCCTGCGTTACCTGTAAGACCAGACGGTTATCAGACAGGGAAAAGGTTGCATCCCGCAGGCAGGGGGCTGCCGAAGGATATTTTTGGGAAAAATGTGCCCGAAGCGCATCATCCTGACGGCAGGGCTGCGGCACTTCCTCCGGCACTTCTGCTTCATAACAGTCCTGCTGAACGCAGCAGTCGGGTTCCTCCTCTGCAGGCGGCGGCGCAACCTCTGCAGGATGCCGGGATTCCAACGCCTCCACAGCACTTTCGGGCATTTCCTCCGGTGCTTCCAGAAGGAGATGCACCCCCGCTACGCCATAAGAACGACAAATTGCCACCCGTGCCTCTTCCAGCTGGGCGGAAGGCACCGGTCGGCTGCTCTCCAATTGTACGGTAAGGCCTGTCCCGTCGGGTGCTATGCCTGCAACGGCACAGTCCCATACCGCAGTCTGTTCTGCAGCATTTGGGAACAGGTCACGGAGTCTTGCGCTCATAAGGTTTCTCCTGTCATAGCTTCAATTTCAGCAATCAATTTCGGCAAAAGCTGCTCTTCCGGCGCCTTGTAAAGCACTTCACCTTTCCGGATGATCAGACCTTCTCCCCTGCCGCCGCAGATACCGATGTCGGCTTCCCGTGCTTCGCCGGGGCCGTTGACCACGCAGCCCATGACGGCCACCGTCATACGAGTCTGCAGATTCTGCAGGGCCTTTTCCGCCTTGTCTGCCAGACCGATCAGGTCGATCTGGGTGCGGCCACAGGTTGGGCAGGATACGATGCGCGCACCGCCGGTGTGCAGATCCAGCGCCTTCAGAATATCCTTTGCAGCATAAATCTCCCGCACGGGATCGGCAGTCAACGACACCCGCAGAGTGTCACCAATCCCATCGCACAGCAGGCCGCCAAAGGCCGCCGCAGAGCGAAGAGTGCCGAAATGCTCGTTGCCTGCCTCGGTAACGCCCAAATGCAAGGGATAATCACATTTTTGCGCCATCAGACGATAAGCCTGTATGGTGCCGAATACATTGGACATCTTCAGCGACACGCAGGTATCATAAAAACCGCAGTCTTCCAGCTGCTCCAGATTACGCAGTGCCGCTTGGCACAGGGTTTCGGGCGTAACACCGTACTTTTCCCGCAGGTCGGCATCCACGCTGCCGCTGTTAACGCCCACACGAATGGGCACACCGGCAGCCTTGCAGGCATCTGCTACGGCCTTTACCTTGTCTTTGTCACCAATGTTGCCGGGATTGATGCGGATCTTATCAATGCCGCCCTTCAGCGCTTCCAATGCAAGGCGATGATCAAAGTGAATATCGGCTACCAAGGGAATATGTACCTGCTTTTTGATGGCAGGAATGACCTGTGCTGCAGCCATATCCGGGATGGCAAGCCGAACAACTTGACAGCCAGCCTGTTCCAGCACATGAATCTGTTTTACCGTGGCTTCCACATCGTGTGTTTTGGTATTGCACATGGACTGAATGACCATGGGTGCTCCACCGCCCATGGGGACACCGCCCACAAGAATTTGTTTTTTACTTCCCATAAGTTCTCTCCCTCTTAATTAGACAGCGATGCTCCTGCGGGGAGCCGCAGGAGCGTTATGGATGAAATTTAACCCACGATTCGCAAAATATCGTGGTAAGTGACAAACAGGAACAGCGCCAGCAGCAGTACCAGACCCACCATGGAGGCAACGCCCTCATACTTAGGATCCAGCTTTTCGCCGCGCACCAGTTCGATCAGCAGGAACAGGATCTTACCGCCGTCCAGTGCGGGGATGGGCAGCAGATTCACAAAGGCCAGATTGATGCTGATATAGGCCACAAGGTTCCACATGGCAGACATGGAGGCCTTTGCCATTTCGCCCATCTGGCTGGCAATGCCCACCGTGCCCATCATATCCTGGGTTCCCACCTGGCCGGTGAGCATCATTTTGATGCCCAGCATGGCCGACTGCAGATAGGTCATGGCGTTTTTAACGGCGTAGCCGATCTTGCCAAAAAAGGTAAGCGGCTGGGCAGTCAGATTGAAGCCGTACAGCAGTCCTTCTCCCCCGTCAGGATCGGGAACGGTGGCTTTCATCTCAAAATCCTCCAGACGTACCTTCTTTCCGTCCCGCTTGACGGTGATGTCATAGCAGGCATCGTCGTCGTACATCATAGCGGTGGAAAAATCCGACATGGTGAACACATGGAAATCGTTTACCCGAACGATCCGGTCGCCAACCTCAAAGCCCACACCGCCGTTGTCCTCGGCAGCATAGGGAAATCCCTCAAGAAAACCGGAGATCACCGGCATACTGGCGTACTTGGCCGGCAGCAGAAGCAGAAAGACGATGACTACACCGGTGAGGAAGTTCATAGCTGCGCCTGCCACGCTGACAGCAAACCGCTTGGGCAGACTGGCCTCGGCAAAACTGCCTTCCGGCGGCAAAGCCGCCTCATCCACCTGGAATTCTTTTTCACCGGTCAGCAGCTTTTCTGCCTCTTCATCTTCCTCTCCTTGCATCATGACAGCGCCGCCCAGCGGCAGCAGACGAACGGCATACAGGGTCTCACCGATCTGCTTTTTGAAAATGGCAGGACCGAAGCCGATGGTAAACTGCAAAACCGTAATGCCCGAAAGCTTTGCCACAACGAAATGGCCCAGCTCATGGACGAAAATCAACAGTCCAAAGACTAGAATTGCGATGATATAGCTCATGAATTACCGCCTTTTATTTCAGGATCATGGTTGCGGCCGCCCGAACAAGCCGGTCGGTCTCAAAAATATCGTTCAGCGTAGGCCGTGCAACAAAAGGAACAGATCGGGCGGCCTGCTCTACCGTAGGATAGATTTTGCCAAAGGGAATCTTGCCTGCAAGAAAGGCCGCAACGGCTACCTCATTGGCACCGTTGACGGCGGCACCGAAGCTGCCGCCCTTTTCCATCACCTCCCGGCAAAGCTTCATAGCCGGGAAAGTCTCTTCATCGGGCGCAAAGAAGGTCAGCTTGCCCATGGCTGCCAGATCCAGCCGCTTGCGGGGCGCATACTGCCGGGTGGGATAATCCACCGCATACTGGATGGGCAGACGCATATCGGGGGGTGAAAGCTGCGCCAGCACACTGCCGTCCCGGAACTCCACCAAGGAATGTACAATGCTCTCCCGATGAACCACCACTTCGATCTGCTCGGGTCGAACATGGAACAGATGCATGGCCTCGATCATTTCAAAGCCTTTGTTCATCATGGTAGAAGAATCCACCGTGATTTTGGCACCCATGCTCCAGCTGGGGTGCTTCAGCGCCTGTTCGGGGCCCATATTTTCAATTTCTTCCGCTTTTTTGCCGAAAAACGGGCCACCGGATGCTGTCAGCAGCAGCCGTTCGATCTCCCCTTCCCCGCTGCCCTGCAGGCATTGGAAGATGGCGCTGTGCTCAGAGTCCACAGGAATGATGGACACGCCCTTTTCGGCTGCCAAAGCGTTGACAAATTCGCCTGCACATACCAGCGATTCTTTGTTGGCCAGCGCCAGTGTTTTGCCAGCCTCAATGGCGGCGACGGTGGGCTTCAAACCGGAGATGCCCACGGCGGCGTTGAGAACCAGATCGGATTCTGCCAGCGCGGCTACCCGGCAAACACCTTCTTCGCCCCAGCAGATTTCGGTATCCGTAAGGTGTTTCAGTTTTTCTGCCAGTGCACGACCGGCCTGCTCGTCAAACAGGGCCGCCACGCGGGGCTTGACCTGCAAAATCTGCTTTTCCAAGGCATCGGCATTGCGGCCGGCTGCCAGTCCGGCTACACGGTAACCACGCTCGGCAGCCACCTGCAGGGTCTGCACGCCGATGGAGCCGGTTGAACCGATGACAGATAAGGTTTTCATGATAGTTTATCCCCCAATGGCAGGAAGTATGTGTAAATAAAGCAATTCAAACAGCGGTGCGGCAAAGAGGATGCTGTCAAAGCGATCCCACACGCCGCCGTGACCAGGGAACAGATTGCCGTAATCCTTGATGCCGGCACCACGCTTGATGACCGACAGGCTCAAATCGCCGATCTGTCCGGCGGTGGAGCCCACGATGCCGTACAGAACGGCGGGCCAAATTGCCATTTCCATGCTAAAACAGTTGTTCATCACCAAAACATAGACCACACAGGCGATGACAGCAAAAATCAGGCCGCCAACAGAGCCTTCAATGGTCTTTTTGGGGCTGACATAAGGGGCAAGCTTGTGCTTTCCGAAAGCCATGCCGGTAAACAGTGCAAAGCTGTCGCACACCCAGACGGTGATCCAGGGCATGAGCACCAGCAGTGCACCGCTCTCGCCATTGCGGATCCGCACGAAAGAAGAAAAGCACAGGGGCAGCACGATGGCAGCCAGAAAACCCTTGCCCAGCATATCATACTTGATGGTTTCGTGATCGAAAACGGCGCAGGCGAAAATTGCCATCATATACAACGCACAAACCGTCAGAAACGGCCACATGGGCGAGTCGGGACGACTAAGGGTCAGCGGCACGGCAAAGGCCGCAGCACAGGAAAGATACAAAAAGGGATGCTTGGGACAGGATTTGGTTGCATACAGCAGCTCCCAGGCACCCACCGCCATCAGCAGACCGCAAACCACGGTCAGCACGATGGTGGGCAGGAAAAACAAAACCGGGATGAATAATCCAATGGCAATCACCGCAGTGATAACTCTTTTTTTCATAATCAAATGCCTCCGTAGCGGCGCTTGCGGCTCTGATAGGCAGCGATGGCGCGATCCAGTTCGGCCTCGTCCATATCGGGCCACAGGGTATCGGTAAAATAGAACTCGGTATAGGCATTCTGCCACAGCAGGAAGTTGGACAAACGCAGCTCCCCACCCGGCCGGATCATCAGATCTGGATCGGGAATATCGGCAGAATAAAGTTTTCGGGATATTGCCGCCTCGGTGATGTCTTCGGGCTGCAGCCTGCCCTCGGCACACTCCTGTGCCAGCAACCGGGCGGCTCGGGCGATTTCGGCACGACCGCCGTAATTCAGGCAAACATTCACTTGCATACCGGTGGTGTGGCGGGAGATCTCGTTGGTCTCCGCGATCAGCTGCTTGAGGGAATCGGACAGAGGCTCCAGATCGCCAAAAAAGCACAGACGGATGTTTTTTTCGGTCATTTCCCGGATAGCCTTGCGCAGATAACGATCCAGAAGGCCCATAATGGCCCCTACTTCTTCCTCCGGACGTTTCCAGTTTTCGGTGGAGAACGCATAAACGGTGAAGTACTTTACACCCAGGTCATTCAGGTACTCCGCAGCATTTTGAAAGGCCTCACTTCCGGCCGAATGACCGGCTGTACGCGGCATTCCGCGCTTCTGTGCCCAGCGGCCGTTGCCGTCCATGACTGCGGCGATGTGCGCCGGCAGCCGTTCCATATCCAACTGCGGGCGATCTTCTTTTTTGCCAAATAACATAAGCAGCTCCTATGATAGGGGGAGGGCGACGCCCAGCGCCGCCCTCCCGTGTGATCCATGTAAATTGCAGAAAGAGGCGACGGGAGGCTTACAGCTCCATCAGTTCCTTTTCCTTCTTGCCGGACTCCACATCGACTTCCTTCACGTACTTGTCGGTCAAATCCTGCATATCCTTTTCCAGAGACTTCAGTTCGTCCTCGGTGATCTCAGAGGCCTTCTGCGCCTTCTTGAAATGATCAATGGCATCACGACGGATGTTACGGATGGCAACCTTGCCGCCCTCAGCCATGTTCTTGACTTCCTTGGTCAGGTCACGACGACGTTCCTCGGTCAGCTGGGGGAACAGCAGACGGATGATCTTGCCATCGTTGGTGGGGTTGATACCCAGATCAGAAGCCAGAATGGCCTTCTCGATCAGCTTCAGCGCGCTGGCATCCCAGGGCTGGATGGCCAGCATACGGGGCTCGGGAGTGGAGACGGAAGCGATCTGCTGGATGGGCGTGGGAGCGCCGTAGTAGTCCACGGTGATCTTATCCAGAACAGCCACGTTGGCGCGGCCGGCACGAATGGTATTGAACTCGTGCTTCATCACTTCGATGGTCTTTTCCATCTTCACTTTATACTGTTCACACTTCGGATTCATAAATGTACCTCCGTAATTATTATTCAAATTAAACGTCGAGACCGACGTAGGTTCCGATTGCTTCGCCCATCAGCACCCTCTTGATGTTGGTAGCGGGCATCAGGCCAAAGACCAGCAGGGGCATTTTGGTGTTCATGGCCAGTGCGGTGGCGGTGTTATCCATAACCTTCAGATCACGGGACAGCACTTCGCTGTAGGAGATCCGGTCAAACTTTTTGGCATCCGTGACCTTGGCGGGGTCGGCATCATAAACGCCGTCCACATTCTTTGCCAGAAGGATAGCATCGGCATCAATCTCGGCTGCGCGCAGAGCTGCTGCCGTATCGGTGGAGAAGAAGGGGCAGCCGCTGCCGCCAGCAAAAATAACCACCGTTCCCTGCTCCAGATGCTTCACCGCATTGACACGGTTATAAGGCTCGGACACCTTCTGGATGTCCAGTGCATTCTGCACCACGGCAGGAATTCCGTGCTGCTCCAGCACGTCACAGACTGCAAGGGCGTTCATGGTCGTGCCCAGCATACCCATATAGTCAGAACGGGTGCGCTCGATCTTGCCTTCGCCGTTTTTTACACCGCGCCAGAAGTTACCGGCACCCACTACAACGGCTACCTGTGCGCCTGCCGCAACACAGTCACCGATGGCTTCGGCTACCGTATTGAGAATGGCAAAATCCAGACCGGTTCCGGCTTCACCAGCCAGAGCTTCGCCGCTGATTTTTAAGAGTACACGCTGATATTTCGGTGCTTCCATAACGATCTCCACCTTTACCCAGAATCTCTATCTATTTTAATATACTTTAGCCATTTTGGGAAGTCTTTTCCGGGAAATTCTTAAAAAAGTTACAGGGGAAAACAAACTTCCCCTGTAACTTCAGGATCAGGCTCTTTCTGCATCCCGTTCCAGCATTTTTTTCAGATACTTTCCGGTGTAGGATTGCGCTACCTGTGCCACTTCTTCAGGTGTTCCGGCAGCGACGATAGTGCCGCCACGATCGCCGCCCTCGGGGCCAAGGTCGATGACGTGATCCGCCGTCTTGATCACATCCAGATTGTGCTCGATGACCACCACGGTGTTGCCGCCTTCCACCAGCTTCTGCAGCACTTCGATCAGCTTGTGCACATCATAGCTGTGCAAGCCGGTGGTAGGCTCATCCAGAATATAAATGGTGCGGCCGGTGGCCTTTCGGGAAAGCTCGGTTGCCAGCTTGACTCTTTGTGCTTCACCACCCGACAAGGTGGTGGAACTCTGGCCCAGCTTTACATAGGACAGGCCAACATCGTAAAGGGTCTGGAGCTTTTTGCGGATCTTGGACAGATTTTCAAAGAACGGCAGTGCCTCAGCCACCGTCATATCCAGAACCTCGTAGATATTCTTATCCTTGTATTTGACTTCCAACGTCTCCCGGTTATAGCGTTTGCCTTTACACACATCACAAGGCACGTAAATATCGGGCAGGAAGTGCATCTCAATCTTGATGAGGCCGTCGCCGGTACAGGCCTCGCAGCGGCCGCCACGCACGTTGAAGGAGAATCTGCCGGGGCCGTAACCACGGGCTTTTGCATCCTGCGTCTTGGAGAACAGCTCCCGAATATCGCCAAACAGGCCGGTATATGTGGCGGGATTGGAACGGGGTGTGCGACCGATGGGGCTCTGGTCAATGGCGATGACCTTATCCAGATGCTCCAGTCCGTCGATACCGTCATGTTTTCCGGCACGGGTACGGGCACCGTTCAGTTCGGCAGCCAGTGCCTTATACAAAACCTCGTTGATCAGACTGCTCTTACCGCTGCCCGAAACGCCGGTAACCACCGTAAAAGTACCCAGCGGGATGTTAACATCCACCTTCTGCAGATTATTCTCCTGCGCGCCGCGGATGCGCAGCACGTTGCCGCTTCCCTTCCTCCGTTCGTGGGGCAAGGGAATCCGCCGCGCGCCCGACAAATACTGACCGGTCAGGCTGTTTTCACACTGCATGATCTCCTGGGCTGTGCCGGTGGCGATGATCTCACCGCCGTGGACGCCGGCGCCGGGGCCAACATCCACCACATAATCGGCTGCCAGCATGGTGTCCTCGTCATGCTCCACCACGATCAGGGTGTTGCCCAGATCCCGCAACCGCTTGAGGGTAGCCAGCAGCTTGTCGTTGTCCCGCTGATGCAGGCCGATAGAAGGCTCGTCCAGCACATACAGCACGCCCATCAGCGAAGAGCCGATCTGGGTGGCCAGACGGATGCGCTGGCTCTCACCACCCGACAGCGTGCCGCTGGAACGGGACAGAGTCAGATATTCCAGACCCACGTTCTGAAGAAATTTCAACCGGGAGCGGATCTCCTTGAGGATCAGATCGGAGATCTGCTGTTCCTTTTGTGTCAACTGCAGGCCGTCGATGAAATCCAACGCATCATTGATGGAAAGTTCGGTGAATTCCGAGATGTTTTTGCCGCCCACCGTAACTGCCAGAATCTCCTTTTTCAATCGTCTGCCCCGGCAGGCAGCACAGGGAATGGCGCTCATGCACTCCTCGATGTCCTCTTTGGCGGAGTTGGTGGTAAAACCATCCATATAGCGGCGCTGCATATTAGGGATAATCCCCTCAAAGGGGCGGGGCTTATGCTTATTGCCTTCCCAGGAGAAGCGTACATCCAGCACATCGGTTCCAGTGCCGTAAAGAATCATTTTGTGGGCAGATTTGGGCAGATCTTCCCAGGGCGTATCCAGCGACCAACCGTATTTTTCACTCATCGCACGCATATAGGTGCGGGAAATGCTGTTTTCGTCCAGTGTCTGGAAGCCGGAAGCTTTCAGTGCACCTTCATTCAGCGACAGTTTAACGTTGGGTACGATGCGCTCGGGGTCGACCTCCATTTTCATGCCCAGACCATCACAGGTGGGACAGGCACCATAGGGGTTGTTGAAGGAAAACATTCGGGGGGTAAGCTCTTCGATGGAAATGCCGCAGTCGGGACAGGCATAGTTCTGGGAGAAGGTCAGCTCCTCCCCTGCTCCCAGCCGGTCGATGACCACCAGGCCGCCGGACAGATGGGTGGCGGTCTCCACCGAGTCGGTCAGGCGGCGGGCAATGTCCGGTTTCACCACCAGACGATCCACCACGATCTCGATGGTGTGCTTGATGTTCTTATCCAGCTTGATCTCCTCGCTGAGATCATAAATACTGCCGTCTACCCGCACGCGGACAAAGCCGCTCTTACGGGCATCCTCAAAAACTTTCTGGTATTCACCCTTTCGACCGCGAATGACCGGTGCCAGCACCTGCATACGGGTACCCTCAGGCAGTGCCATCAGCTGGTCGATGATCTGATCCACGCTTTGCTGTCGGATCTCTTTTCCACACTTGGGACAATGCGGAATACCGATCCGCGCCCACAAAAGGCGCAGATAATCGTAAATTTCGGTAACGGTTCCCACAGTGGAGCGGGGGTTTTTACTGGTGGTTTTCTGGTCAATGGAAATGGCGGGAGAAAGGCCGTCAATGGAATCCACGTCTGGCTTTTCCATCTGCCCCAAAAACATCCGGGCATAACTGGACAGGGATTCCACATAGCGGCGCTGACCTTCGGCATAAATGGTGTCAAAGGCCAGACTGCTTTTGCCGCTGCCAGAGATACCGGTGACCACCGTCATGGTATTCCGGGGAATCTCCACGTCGATATTTTTCAGATTGTGGACGCGCGCGCCCTTGATCACAATGGAATCTTGCATAGTTACCTCTTTTATCTGCAAAGCGGGTCGTCGAGGACGCCGACCTCTACCTTCTTACTTCTTCTTGTTTTTTTGCTCTTCCAGCTGCTTGCGCAGGTCACGGATCTGGTCGCGCAGCACGGCAGCATATTCAAACTCCAGCATTTTGGAGGCTTCCTTCATCTGGCGCTCCAGACGATGGATCTCGTCCTCCAAATTGGCAAGACTGATCTTTTTCCGGCTGGCGGCAGGCAGCTTGGAGGTGGTATCGTGGGAGATCTCGATGAGCTCCCGGACGCTCTTGTAGACCGTTTTGGGCACAATGCCGTGCTCTTTGTTAAAGGCATCCTGCACCCCACGGCGGCGTTCGGTCTCCTCCATAGCAGAACGCATGGATGGTGTGATGCTGTCGGCATACATAATGACCTTGCCCTCTGCGTTTCGTGCAGCACGACCAATGGTCTGGATCAGCGAAGTCTCCGAGCGGAGGAAGCCCTCCTTGTCGGCATCCAGAATGGCCACCAGGCTGACTTCCGGAAGGTCAAGGCCCTCACGCAGCAGATTGATGCCCACCAGAACCTGATACTCACCCAGACGCAGATCCCGCAGCAGGGTCATACGCTCGATGGTGTCGATGTCGTGGTGCATATATTTGACCTTGATATCGTGCTTGGACAGGTAATCGGTAAGATCTTCGGCCATGCGCTTGGTCAGGGTGGTCACCAATACCCGCTGATTTTTCCCCTCCCGCTCCTTGATCTCGGCAATCAGATCGTCGATCTGCCCCTCTACCGGGCGCACCTCCACTTCGGGATCCAACAGGCCGGTGGGACGAATGATCTGCTCCACAATTTGTCCCGAGCGGGAACGCTCATATTCGGCAGGTGTGGCACTGACATAGATCACCTGGTGGATCCGCTCCTGAAACTCCGGGAAGGTCAGCGGACGGTTGTCAAAAGCCGAAGGCAGACGGAAACCGTAGTTTACCAGCATTTCCTTTCGCGCCCGGTCGCCGTGATACATGGCCCGTACCTGTGGCAGCATCACATGGCTTTCGTCGATAAACAACAGGAAATCCTTGGGCATATAGTCCAGCAGCGTATAAGGCGCCGAACCCGGTTCCCGTCGGGACATGACCCGGGAATAGTTTTCGATGCCCGAGCAAAAGCCGATTTCCCGTAGCATCTCCATATCGTATTCGGTGCGCTGGCGAATGCGCTGCGCCTCGATCAGCTTTCCGTTTTCTTCAAAATATTTGACCCGCTCCTCCATTTCGGCCTCAATATCCCGAAGTGCCTCTTCCAATTTGTCCTTGGGTGTGACATAATGAGAAGCAGGATAGATGGCCACATGATCCAGCAGGCGCAGGGGCGCACCGGTAACCGGATGGATCTCGGAAATCCGATCGATTTCGTCCCCGAAGAACTCTACCCGGATGGCGTAGTCATCGGTGTAAGCCAGACGGATTTCCAGCGTATCGCCCCGGACACGGAAGCGGTTTCGCTCAAAGGCCAGATCGTTGCGCTCGTACTGCAGCTCAACCAAACGGCGGCACAGTGCATCCCGATCCCAGGTATGTCCGGTGCGCAGAGAAATCACCATGTTGGCGTAATCGATGGGATTGCCCAGAGAGTAGATACAGGATACCGAGGCCACGATGATCACATCCCGCCGCTCAAAGAGACTGGAGGTCGCGCTGTGACGCAGACGATCCAGTTCGGCGTTTACATCGGAATCTTTTTCGATATAAGTGTCAGTGGAAGGAATATAGGCCTCCGGCTGATAATAGTCATAGTATGAAACAAAGAACTCCACGGCATTTTCGGGAAAAAACTCCCGAAACTCCGAGCAAAGCTGTGCTGCCAGCGTTTTATTATGGGTAAGCACCAAAGTCGGCCTCTGGAGCTGCTGGATGACATTGGCCATGACGAAGGTTTTTCCCGCGCCGGTGACGCCCAGCATGGTCTGCTCCTCCATTCCCAGTCTGGCACCCTGTACCAGCTGACGAATGGCCTCCGGCTGACCGCCGGCCGGCTGATAATCGCTTTTTAATTTGAATTCAGGCATCCGGAAGCCTCCTTTGTGCCGATGATTTCTTCTGTTATTATAACAGAACAAGCGTTCTGTTGCAAGCAAAACAGGCGGCAATTCGCCGCCCATTTCCGATTTTCTTTAGATAATTCCGCTTCGTGCCATGGAAACATAATCCTGACCGGCCACAATGATATGATCCATCAGCAAAATGCCCATAGGAATCAGTGCCTCCCGGATACTTTTGGTGGTCGCAACGTCCTCTTCCGAGGGCAGCGGCAGGCCGCCGGGATGATTATGCGCCAAAATCACGCCCATTGCATTGTTCCGCAGGGCGATGTTGACGATTTTGCGGATATTGACTTCGGCAGCATTGGCACTGCCGCGGTGCAGGATCTGGTTAGAAATGACTTTTCCGCCGGCGTCCAGACAGGCCAGCCGTACCACTTCTTCGGTTTGTCCGATATAATACGGTAAGAAGTATTCCCCCGATTTTTCAGAGGTATCCAGTATCATTCCCCGGGCATCACTGCTGTAATAGGTGCGAGTCAGTGACGGTACCAATTTCAGCAGCGCTGCTGCATTTGAGCCGATACCATTTACCTTTACCAATTCTTCATAGGGTGCATCAAAAACACCCTTCAGGCTGCCAAAGGTATCAATCAGCACATGAGCCAGTTCATTGGTGTCTTTCCGCGGAATAGCATAAAACAACAACAATTCCAGCACATTATGGGGTTCAAAATTGTCCAGATCTTCTTCCAGAAAACGCTGGATCAACCGTTGGCGGTGTCCATCATGGAGGCCCATGCTGCTCTCCCCTTTCCTGTAAAATGGAGGTCGTTTATGAGAAAAATACTACTGTGTCTACCGCTGCTTTTCCTTTTCCTGCTGGTGCCTGCAAAGGCTGCAGAACTGGAAATGCGCGGCGTTTGGGTCAGTTCGGTATATAATTTGGATTATCCATCCCGGCAGGGGCTGACAGAAACACAGCTGAAAGCCGAGGCGGATGCTGTCATAGAACAAGCCGTTGCTTGGGACATGACTGCGATTTTTTTGCAGGTACGCCCTTCTGCAGACGCGCTTTACGCTTCAGAGATCATGCCTTGGAGCAGCGTACTCACCGGTAAGCAGGGACAAGCGCCCGATGGCGGCTTTGACCCTCTCGCTTATTTTATTGAACAGTGCCACGCAAAGGGTCTGGAACTGCACGCCTGGCTTAACCCTTATCGAATCACCCGCACAGCAGCAGAGACCCGCGACGGGGCTTTTGCACAGCTCTGCCCAGACCATCCTGCCCATCAATTGGCAGATTCTGTGGTCTTTCACAGCGATGGCTGTTTGTATTTTGATCCCGGTCAGCCGCAGGTACAGCAGCATCTGTTGGAGATTACCCGGGAAATCCTTGAAAACTACGATGTGGATGGAATCCACCTGGATGACTATTTTTACCCCGGCAGCAGCTTTGCCGACAAGGAAACCTACGCCCAATATGGAGGCGATTTCAAAAATATCGGCGACTTTCGCCGCAATATGGTCAGTCAGTTGATCGATCAGCTTCACAAATTGGCGAAATCTACAAAGCCCGAAGCGCAATTCGGCGTCTCACCTGCCGGTATCTGGGCTTCTTCCCTGCAGATTCCCACAGGCGCAGACACCTTGGGCAGTCAATCCTATTTTGAAAGCTATGCCGACAGTCGCCGCTGGGTGCGCGAAGGCATGGTGGACTACATCGCCCCACAGATCTATTGGGAAATCGGCGCAGATTCCGGAGACTTTTCCATCCTTCTGGATTGGTGGAACAAAACAGTGGCTGACACGGATATAAAACTATATATAGGTCTGGCAGCCTATAAGGCAGCAGAAGCCGAAGAAGGCTCCGTCTGGTACGGAACGGAAGAATTACAACGCCAGTTGGATGCAATGAGAGAAAGTACTCATACTTCCGGTGCGCTGTTTTTCCGTTACGGTTCACTGAAAAAAGTGGATACTTCCTTTTTGCTTACCGAAACAAAGACCGAAACGCCTATTATCCGAGAATCCCTTTGGCCCAAAGAGTTGGTGCTTGACACGCCCCAAGGCAATCAGGCAGTTCGTTCCGGTGATCACCTCAAAATTTCCTGTACTGCGCCACGGTACAGCAAGGTTACCGTTTTTTATGGCAGCAATTATTCGACCTTACAATCTGATTGCAACGGCAGCTACAACGGCTATCTCACCGCTGAAGCCCCCTTTGAAACCGAGTCCTACTCCTCGCCTGCACTGATATGCAGTGAAAAGTTTGGCGTTTTAACTGTAAAGCTAACGCCCTTCACAATTACCTCGGTACAAGCAGAAAACACCGTTTCTGTTGAGAAAATTGAATGGTTCGACACGAATGCGCTTCATCAAATTGATTTTTACACCCGAACGCCCTGCGCCGCTGAATTCCGGACCTCCGGCGATGTGCTTACACTGGACTTTTCCCCCTGCAGGCTTGGCGTTTTATTCGATGACGATTACTTTGCAAGCATGACGGTAGAACAAGCTGCGGATACCACCCGATACCGTCTGGTCTTCCCCGATGACTTGCAAAAAAGGCAGGTCCAATTGACTTGGTCTCCCGAAAAAATTACGCTTCAGATTCAAAAGAGTCTGCCAGAGCATCCAACGACTGACCCGCAAGACGCTGAATCGTCCAGCCACTCAACGGTACCGCCCCCAGCCCACGATAGACCTTGAGCGCAGCTTCGTTCCAATCCAGACAAACCCATTCAAAGCGGCCACAGTCTTCTTCCTTTGCCTTCTGGGCAAGGCAGGCAAGCATTGCACTGCCATATCCCTTACCGCGATACTCCGGTTTTACGAACAGATCCTCCAGATACAGGCCATGCTTGCATTGGAAGGTGGAGAAATTGTAAAAATACAGGGCAAAACACACCGGAACGCCCTTTTCTTCACCGATCAGCACATTGGCCTGTTTTTCTTCAAACAGGTTACGACGCAAGGTCTCCGGATCTCCCTCCACTTGGTCTCGAAGCTTTTCATACTCTGCCAGACCACAGACCAAATCAAAAATCAGCTGTGCATCGTCAGAACAGGCCTCGCGGATCACAAAATCAGGGTTCTTAGTTTGATAAATCTTCATGTCCAGCCCTCCTCATACTCTTTATTATAACGGTAGCAATTTCTTATGACAAGTCTTTCACACGAAAAAAGAGCGGATCTTACGATCCGCTCTTTTTGAGCTTTGTTAATTCGTTAAGAATTATTCCTCAACGTCGATAACAACACCGGAACCGACGGTACGGCCGCCCTCGCGGATAGCGAAGCGCAGACCCTTCTCGATAGCGATGGGGGTGATCAGCTCAACCTTCATGTCGACGTTGTCGCCGGGCATGCACATCTCAGTGCCTTCGGGCAGAGTGATGACGCCGGTAACGTCGGTGGTACGGAAGTAGAACTGAGGACGATAGTTGTTGAAGAAGGGGGTGTGACGGCCACCTTCGTCCTTGGACAGAACGTAGACCTGACCGGTGAACTTGGTGTGGGGCTTGATGGAGCCGGGCTTAGCCAGAACCTGGCCACGCTCGATGTCGGTCTTGTTGATACCACGCAGCAGGTTACCAACGTTGTCGCCGGCATCAGCGTAGTCCAGCAGCTTGCGGAACATGTCGATACCGGTAACGACGGTCTTACGGGGAGCCTCAGCC
>JAGAVA010000078.1 GCA_017620505.1 Clostridia bacterium | reverse complement strand
CTTTATGACGTATGAGTGTGTCGACATATGTCGTTGAAAGATAGTATTTTGCTGGCACAGGATCTTTTTCACGTATGTAGATGAAATGCTTGGTGACTTCATTCTGTTCGGGATAGGTGAAGTCTGCGGGATTGATGAATAATACGCTCCACTTTCCCAGGATATCTTACTTGGTGACCGTTTGGAAGCTGTTGTCTATATAAGACTGAGCAGAAAAAGCGCCGATTTCCTGATTGATCATAGACATAGTGTCATCTCCTTTATTTTTATAATATTGTTTCACATGGTGACAAGAAATATAAGTTAGTTATGGCTAACCATGTATTTTGAAAAAACCGGCCTTTCCGCCGGTAGCTCTTTTTTGTTTTAGATCCGATGATCACACGAACATTTTCGGATGTCAGCGTTGTCTTAATCGGGTTGCCGGAATGGGGACTATCGCAGCCGGAAACTGTATTTATGTTAGCACAAGCTGAAAAAAAGTGAGTATTCTTTCCGAACACTCACTTTGGTGCGCCTGAAGGGACTCGAACCCACACGCTGAAAGCACGAGAACCTAAATCTCGCATGTCTACCAATTCCATCACAGGCGCATATAGGATTATACACCGCAGAGTCTGCGCAGCCCCGCGCAACCATGCGATTAAAATATTATACCCGTTTTCACGCCGTTCGTCAACCGGGTGCAGCACACAAAATACAGACCTCAAAATACAGTTTTCATTTTATTTTCATAACGCTTTCCGCGTTTTGTTTTATCGGCACAATTATAAAAGCGGAAACCTGTTTTTGCCACGAATTCTGTGCATTTTCATCGTTATTTTTCGTTGACAGTTTGGGTAAAATGGAGTATATTTTATCTAATAAGCTAATACGATCTTTTACGATTTTGTGGAGGAGAGATAGAATGGTAAATTGCGATTTCAACAGCAAATTCGGCAAAAAAGGCATTACCTTTGACGATGTGCTTCTGATCCCTGCCGAAAGTGATGTTACCCCCGATCAGGTGGATCTGTCCACCCAGCTCACCAAGAACATCAAGCTGAACGTGCCCATTATTTCCGCTGCTATGGACACCGTTACCGAGTCCAACATGGCAATCGCCATCGCTCGTGAAGGCGGCATCGGCGTCATTCACAAGAGCATGCCCATTGAGATGCAGGCCGATCAGGTGGATCGTGTCAAGCGTTCCGAAAACGGCGTCATCAACCGGCCCTTCTTCCTGTCTCCCGAACACACTCTGGCGGATGCCGATCAGCTGATGGGCAAGTTCCGCATCTCTGGCGTACCCATCTGCAAGGACGGCAAGCTGGTGGGTATCCTGACCAACCGTGACCTGAAGTTCCAGGAGGATTACACCCTGACCTGCGGCGCCGTGATGACCAAGGACAACCTGATCACCGCCCCTGTCAACACTTCTCTGGCTGATGCCAAGAAGATCCTGGCTGCCCACAAGATCGAAAAGCTGCCTCTGGTAGACGACAACTTCGCTCTGAAGGGTCTGATCACCATCAAGGATATTGAAAAGGCTGTCAAGTATCCCAACACTGCCCGTGATGCGCAGGGTCGTCTGCTGTGCGCCGCCGCCATCGGTGTTACCAACGACGTGCTGGAGCGTGCCGCTGCGCTGATCGCTGCCGGTGCCGACATTCTGACCCTGGACTCTGCCCACGGTCATTCCAAGAACATTCTGGAGTGCCTGAAGAAGGTCAAGGCCAAGTTCCCCGGCACTCCCATTATCGCCGGCAATATCGCGACTTCCGAAGGCGCCAAGGCACTGATCGACGCCGGCGCCGACTGCGTGAAGGTTGGTATCGGCCCCGGTTCCATCTGCACCACCCGCGTGGTTGCCGGTATCGGTGTTCCCCAGATCACTGCCATTTATGACGCTGCCTGCGAGGCTCAGAAGCACGGCATCTGCGTGATCGCTGACGGCGGCATCAAGTACTCCGGCGACGTTGTCAAGGCACTGGCTGCCGGCGGCGACGTGGTCATGATGGGCTCCCTGCTGGCCGGCTGCGAAGAAAGCCCCGGCGAGACCGAGATCTATCAGGGCCGTCAGTTCAAGGTGTACCGCGGCATGGGCAGCCTGGGCGCTATGAACAAGGGCTCCGGCGACCGTTACTTCCAGTCCGGTACCCGCAAGTTCGTTCCCGAAGGCGTGGAAGGCCGCGTGGCCTACAAGGGTCCCGTCAGCGAGACCATCTTCCAGCTGATGGGCGGTCTGCGCTCCGGTATGGGCTACTGCGGTGCTCACACCATCCCCGAGCTGCAGGAGAAGGGCCAATTCATCACCATCACTGCCGCTTCTCTCAAGGAGAGCCATCCCCACGATATTTATATCACCAAGGAAGCCCCCAACTATTCCATCCCTCAGGGCTAATATCACACAATATAGAAGAGAGGACAGTCGAAAGACTGTCCTCTTTGTTCACTCTCAAAGGTTTTTACCGCAGAGCGGGATAGGTGCCGTCGTCGTGCAGTTTCTGCAGGGCGGCCTGCATCTGGGGCTTGTCGGCCTGATGGGTGACGCCAAACCACTTGGAGGTGGTGTCCAGCATGGCAACCGAGGCCTTGCCGGTCTTGACCAGCATATCCACAAAGGCGGGCAGGTAGTATTCCCGCTTCATGGGATCGCCTGCACCTTCCTTGCACCAGGCGGCGAAGTCCTCCTCCATGGCGGCAAACACATCGCTGTGCAGCGCCCAAACATTGAGGGACACGGGAGCCTTGTCCTTGAGGATCATCCGGCGGTCGCCGCCCACGCAGGAGATGACGCCGCTGATGTCCCGGCGAATATCCAGCCGCTCGGTGACCGAGGTCAAAAAGCCCCTCTCCCCTTCGCACACGCCACGGGACACGCTGCCGCTTTCGCTGAGGGTATTTGCCAGACGGAAGCCCACCATGCCCAGGTGGGTGGGATCGCAGCTTTCGGCGCAGAACTTGCCCAGCTGCATCAGGGTATCGCGACCGAAAAAGTCATCCGAACCAATGATGCCGAACGCACCGCTGAGGTGCTTACGGGCGGCATAAACGGCGTGACCGGTGCCCCAGGGCTTGGTGCGGCCTTCGGGCGCGGTGAAGCCCTCCGGCAGATCGTCCATCTGCTGATAGGCGTAATCCACTTCGATTTTGCCCTCGAAGCGACTGCCGATGACCTCCTTAAAGGTCTCTTCCAGCTCTTTTTTAATGACAAATACCACCTTGCCGAAGCCGGCCAGAATGGCATCATGTACCGAATAATCAATAATGATCTCGCCGTTTGGCCCCAGCGGATCAATCTGCTTCAGACCGCCGTAGCGGCTGCCCATGCCGGCTGCCAAAACCAAAAGGGTAGGCTTTTCCATACCTGTTTCCTCCGTTTTTCTGGATTTGAACCCATTATACCGCAAAAAGCACCCGTCGGGAAGCCCCGAAAGGTGCTTTTCTGAAATTTTACCCCTTCATCAGTGTTTCCATGGGCTGCAGGCCGTACATGAAGCCATCCACCGCCGCCGTATAGACTGCGCCGCCGATGACCTTGTTCTTAGACACCAGCACATCGGCAAGCACGGTTTCGCCGCCGGGCCAGTTGGTGATCTTATAGGTGGTGAGATCCACCTTTTTCCCGGCATATTTCAGCAGATCAAAGCCGCATTCCTGCTGCATTTTGTTGTAAGCCTGATAAACCGCATCAAATTCCTTGGGAATTTGCACCTTGCGACTCTCCCCCGATGCGGCATCCAGCTGGAAGCCAAGCCCCGACAGATACTGTACGCAGTCCTCAGGACTTTTGACATTGACTGTGGCGCCGGTTTCGGCTGCCTCGCTACCGGGGATCAACAGGATGAGCAGGGCAATCAGCGCCGCCACCGCTACCACCGCGCCGACGATATGCTTTTTTGTCAGTTTAAATGTGTAAATGTTCATTTTGCCACCTCCGCATGGTCAATTTATGCGGAACGGGAACAAAATAGTCTTCTCTTCGGTCTAAGAACCATAATCCTCCAGCAGCCCGGCCAGTTCTTCCCGGCTGCCCACCGGGATGCCCCGCTCCAGCGCCTGCTGATCGGCAGGCGGCAGTGAGGCCACCGGCGTTTCCAGAACGGTGGACGGCAGGGGCTCTGCCCCTTCAAACACCGCTACCTTGCCCTGCCAGACGGCAATGCGATAGGGCGGCACTTCCACCGCGGCAGGCGCTTGCTGCCCGGTGATTTCTGCCTGCAGACGGGGTGCTGACGGCGTGTTTTCCGCAGGTCGCCAAAGCAGCGCTGCCGCGCCCAACACCATTGCCAGTGCCAGACCGATCACCAAAATCCAACGTCTTCGGGAAACTTGCTCCACCGAAATCCCTCCTCTTTTTCAAAAAGTTTTCCCGAAAACTCCCTGTTCATACAAATTTATCTTTTCTAAAGATGAAATTTTTAAGAAGATGTGTTATAATGTGTTATTAATGGAGTTTGCAAGGAGGCGAACTGCCGTATGAAGCGAAAACTGCTGACCGTTTTGCTGCTTTTCTGCCTGCTTTTGAGTCTGTCGGTTTCGGTGTATGCCGACATGGGACCCAAGCCCTCGGTGCGGGTTTCCTTCCGCGGTTTGCCGGAGGGTACGGTTTACGGCACCCTGCTTTCCAAGTATGAATCCTACGGCCCCCACCACAAGCCAGAATGGAGCTGGCAGGATGGCTATTACAGCACCCGCTACGGTGACGATCCCATCTGGCAGGCCTTTGCAGCCTATGAGGACTCCGACGGCTACTATTTCCTGCAGGAATGGTGGGACTGCACCGACCATCCGCTGGAATGGACCTATTATGCCCCTGAACCCTTCAAGGTACTGCTTTATTTCCCCGGGACCGGCGACTATCTGGTGAGTGCCGTGCATGAGCGTTATGCCTACGACAGCTATTACACTGCCGAAGTGCAGGATGGCGGTCTGGTGCTGCACAAAAGCTATCAGTGGGGCGGTGAGTTGCTGGGGCTGTTGATCCGCATGGCACTGACCGTAGCGGTGGAGCTGCTGGTGGCGTTGCTGTTTTGCTATCACCACCGGGACACCCTGCTGCTGTTCGCAAAGATCACCGTGCTGACCCAGCTTGCCCTCAACCTGGCGCTGAATCTGTACGCCTATTTCAACGGCCTCTTCCCCTGGATCGTTGTCCCTCTCTATGCCCTGTTGGAAATGCTGGTCATCGCCGCCGAAACGGCGCTGTATAACCACTATCTGCCTCGTGTCACCGGCGAAGAGCAGCCCCACGGCAAGGCGCTGGGCTATGCCATGATCGCAAATATTCTTTCCTTTGTGTTGGGCGTTTTTCTGATGCGCCGTATGCCCTGGATGTTTTAACTTGTATATACCTGCTTCCCGGCAGTTTTTGCTGCCGACGAAAGGAGTTTTGATTTTGAGCAATTCGAGAAGAAGATTTCGCCCCTTCCGGGCGCTGGGTTTCCTGATCCTGACCATTTTGCTGGTGGGACTGACCACCGCCGCCATCTGCGGCATGGTATTTGCCGTCTACATCAACAAATACGTCAGCAATGATGTGGAGATCTATCTGGACAGCTACCGGCTGAATCTGACCAGTTTTATCTACTATACCGACCCCGACACCGGTGCAGAGGTGGAGCTCAGCTCGCTGCACGGCATGGAAGATCGTGTGTGGGTGGATCTGGAGGATATCCCCAAGCAGCTGCAGCTGGCCTTTATCTCGGTGGAGGACAACAGCTTCTACACCCATCAGGGTGTCAACTGGAAGCGCACCATCGGCGCTACCATCAACTGGACGGGTATGCTGGACGACTTCACCGGCGGCGGCAGTACCATCACCCAGCAGCTGATCAAAAACCTCACCGATGACAAGGACACCTCGGTCAAGCGCAAGCTGCGGGAGATCATGCGCGCCCTGGAGCTGGAACAGAAGTATGAGAAGGATGACATCCTGGAGATGTATCTCAACACCATCTACTTCGGTCAGGGTGCCTACGGCGTGCAGCAGGCGGCCAAAACCTATTTCAACAAAGAGCTGGACGAGCTGACGCTGGCGGAATGTGCCTCCATTGCCGGCATCGTCAAAAACCCCTACGGCTATGACCTGAAGCG
>JAGAVA010000077.1 GCA_017620505.1 Clostridia bacterium | reverse complement strand
TCAAGGAATCGAAGGTGGCCGTGCTGATCCTGGCAGGCGCCGGAATGTTCCTTGTCATCGGTGGCCTTGCGGCGCTGTCCCATTACTACACTCTGAACGGCATCAAGTCCAGAACAGTCGGTGATGGTCAGCACGGCACTGCAAGATGGGCTACAGACAAGGAGATCAAGCAGACCTATGCCCATGTCCCATTCAAGGTCAAAGAATGGCGCAAAGGTCAGAACCGTCCCGCAGAGCAGGGCCTGGTTCTTGGATGTAAAGGAAAGAAAGGCGAGCTCACCGCACTGGTGGACAGCGACGATATCCACTGCCTGATGATTGGTGCCAGTGGTATCGGTAAGACCGCCAATTTTTTGTATCCCAATCTGGAGTATGCCTGCGCCAGTGGTATGAGCTGGCTGGCGCTGGACAGTAAGGGCGACCTCTCCCGTAACTACGGCACGATTGCGAAAGAGTGCTATGGGTACAATGTGTCGGTCATCGATCTGCGTAACCCCACCCGGTCGGACGGCAACAACCTGCTGACACTGGTCAACCGCTACATGGACATCGCCCGGAACGATCCGAAGAATCTGGCAGCCCGTGCCAAGGCCGAAAAGTACGCCAAGATCCTGTCCAAGACAATCGTCAACCCGGACGGTGATGACAGTGGCCGTGGTCAGAACGCCTTCTTCTATGATGCCGCAGAAGGTCTGCTGACCTCCGTCATTCTAATGCTGGCCGAGTTCCTGCCGCCCGATGAGAGGCATCCCCAGGAGCGCCGCCACATCGTCTCTGTGTTCAAGCTGGTGCAGGATCTTCTGGAACCCAGCAGAACGAAAAACAAGAGTCACTTCCAGGTCCTCATGAGCAAGCTGCCGCCTGACCACAAGGCCAAGTGGTTTGCAGGAGCCGCCCTGAACAGCGCAGACCAAGCCATGGCCTCCGTCATGTCCACGGTGCTGTCCCGTCTGAATGCCTTTCTGGATTCGGAGCTGGAGCAGATCCTATGCTTCGACAGTGCCATTGACGCTGAGAAGTTTGCTTCCGAGAAATCCGCAATCTTCCTCATCCTGCCGGAGGAGGACACCACCAAGAACTTCATGGCAGGCTTGATGATCCAGAATCTGAGCCGTGAGCTGTTCGCCGTGGCCGACGAGAACGGCGGCAAGCTGAAGAACCGTGTGGTGCTGTACTGCGACGAGTTCGGTACCATGCCGCCCTTTGATATCCTGCCTCTGTTTTCCGCAGGTCGTTCCCGCCGCCTGACGCTGGTGCCAATTATCCAGTCCCTTGCCCAGCTCGAAAAGAACTACGGTAAGGAAGGCTGCGAAATCATTCAGGATAACTGCCAGGATACCATCTTCGGTGGCTTCGCACCCAACAGCCAGACGGCAGAAGTCTTGTCCAAAGCCCTGGGAAGCCGCACAGTGCTGTCCGGCTCCGTAAACAGGGGCAAGAATGACCCCAGCCAGAGCCTGCAGATGATGGAGCGAGCATTGCTGACCCCGGACGAGCTGAAGTCCATTCCCAAGGGAAGCTTCATCGTCATGAAAACCGGCACTCATCCCATGCGCACCCGCCTCCAGCTCTTTCTAAATTGGGGCATCACCTTCGGAGAGCCTTACACCGTGCCGGAGCGGGCCAACCGGGCGGTGGCCTATGCCAACCGTGTGGATCTGGAGCGCAATCTACCCCAGTCCAGCAAGGCAGAGGATGTTGACGAAAGCAGAGCCTATGCTGTCTCCGGTCACGGAGGCATAGCTCACGATCCTGTGCAGGAGAAGCCCCGCAAGCGTGGCAGAAGCATAAAAACGATGGAGGAAGATAACG
>JAGAVA010000076.1 GCA_017620505.1 Clostridia bacterium | reverse complement strand
AAGGAGGAAGCACATGATTCCTGTTTATATTTTCTGGCTTGGCCTGGCGATTCTCTTCGGCATCGTGGAAGCAGCCACTCTGGGCCTGACCTCCATCTGGTTCGCGCTGGGTTCGCTGGCAGCCATGATCGCCGCTCTGTGCAAGGCGCACCTGCTGGTACAGATCGCCCTGTTCGTTATCGTTTCGGGGGTGGCGGTCTATCTGACCCGGGGGCTGGGCGACCGGCTGTTCAACGATAAGATCCAGGCCACCAACGCCGACCGCATCCTGGGACAGCGGTGTCAGGTGCTGGAGGACATCGACAACGACCAGGCCACCGGTGTGGTCAAGGCCGACGGCAAGATCTGGACGGCCCGCAGCGTCAGCGGCAAGCCCATTCCTGCCGGTTCCACCGTTATTATCCGTTCCATTGAGGGCGTCAAGGTGATGGTCACGCCCGCCGAATAATTTTGTGTTGTTATCAGAAACCTATTTTTGAGAATTTGAGGAGGAAAGACTATGTTTGCACCGTTGTTTTTACTTTCGATCGGCGGTTATGCCGTCATTGCCGTCATCGTGATCCTTTTGATCGTGCTGGTGGTCACCAACGTCATCATCGTGCCCCAAGCCAACGCCTATGTGGTGGAGCGCCTTGGCGCTTATCAGCAGACCTGGCAGACCGGCCTGCACTTCAAGGTGCCCCTCATTGACCGGGTGGCCAACAAGGTGACCCTGAAGGAGCGCATCGCCGACTTCAAGCCCCAGCCGGTCATCACCCGGGATAACGTGACCATGCAGATCGACACGGTGGTCTATTTCTTCGTGTCCGACCCCAAGCTGTATACCTATGGCGTGGTGCAGCCCATGGCTGCCATCGAAAATCTTACCGCCACCACCCTGCGTAACCTGATCGGTGAGATGGAACTGGACCAGACCCTGACCTCCCGCGACATCATCAACAGCAAGATGCGGGCCATTCTGGACGAGGCCACTGACCCCTGGGGCATCAAGGTCAACCGTGTGGAGCTGAAGAACATCATCCCGCCCCGGGAGATTCAGGACGCCATGGAGCGCCAGATGAAGGCCGAGCGTGAGCGCCGCGAATCCATCCTCAAGGCCGAGGGTGAAAAGAAGTCTGCCATTCTGATCGCCGAGGGTGAAAAGGAATCTGCCATCCTCCGTGCCGAGGCCGTCAAGCAGCAGAAGATCAAGGAGGCCGAAGGTCAGGCCGAAGCATTGATGAAGGTGCAGACCGCTCTGGCCGACTCCATTAAGCTGCTGAACGAGGCCGGTGCCTCCGATGCCGTCATCAAGCTGAAGGCGCTGGAGGCCTTCCAGGCGGCTGCCAACGGTCAGGCCACCAAGATCATCATTCCCTCCGAGCTGCAGGGGCTGGCAGGTCTGGCTACCGGCATCGTGGAGACCATGAAGGGTGAGCAGTAAGCTGCTTTTTTGACAACGGCGAAAGGAGAAATAACCATGCGTGGATCACAAGGTCAACGCGTCCATATGAAAATGGAAGAAGTGGCCTCCGATATGCAGCTGCGGGAGGAAAATCTGGAGCAGTCCCGCAAGGATCACAAAGGGCGCATCGGCGTCCACGCCGCGCTGCTGATCTTCCTTTTGCTGGTGCTGTTCCTGATTGTGCGAGGGATCATCTTAGGCATTGCGGGATAACGCTGGAAAGGAGGCGGCATTATGGCAAATACCTGTGCATTTTGCGGCAAAAAGCTCAGTCTGTTTGACGTGCAGAAGGTGGACGGCAGTGATGCCGGCCTGTGTATGCGCTGTGCCGATATTCAGTTTGAATTGAAGATGGCGATGCAGAATGAAGACCGGGAAAAGCTGGAACGGCACGTCCAACAGCTGGAGAATATTGCCGGGAGCAACCCGGAGAGCAGTCCCCATTTGAACGCACTTCTGCAATCGGTGGAGGAATGGCGTCGGGGTCCCATCGGGCCGGAGGTGCTGGACCGGCTGCTGCTGACTACCGGCAGTCTGTTCGAGGGCTGGCGCATCACCGAGTATCTGGGTGTTGTCACCGGTGAGACCGTTTTGGGTACCGGAATGTTTTCCAGTTGGGAAGCCTCCTTTGCCGATATGGCAGGCGGCACCTCCACCGCTTTTTCCGACAAGCTGACCCGTGCCAAGGATCTGGCGCTGAACGGACTGAAAAAGCAGTGCATCCAGCGGGGCGGCAATGCCGCTTTGGGTGTGGGATTCGATTATATTACGTTTACCAACAACATGATCGGTGTGGTGGCCAACGGCACCGCCGTCAAAGTGGAGAAGGTGGAGTGATATGAAAAAAGTCGGAATCGGCATCCCCATTCTCTGGGGAATCGCTTCACTGCTGGGCTGTGCTTTGGTGATTCGGCAGTTCCATCGGGCTGCCATCAACGGCAACTGGTACGGCAGCGAAGACACCACGGTCATATGGGTTCTCTACACCCTGATGTCCCTGGTCAACACCGTCCTGTGGGCCATCCGTTATAAAAACGGCAAACAACAGGCCGAAACAGTGGATAAACCTGAAGAATAAGACAGAAAAACACAGAAAAACAGGGCGCGTTGCAAAAAGCACCGTTGTCATCCTGAGCAAAGCGAAGAATCTCCCAATTCAGGCAGATTTCTGCCAAAAGCAGGAGATTCTTCGGCTTGCAGCCTCAGAATGACACCGTTCAGTGCATTTTGCAACGCGCCCTTCTTCAATTTACGCAATGGGAACGGGTCGTCGGGGACGCCGACCCCTACAGGCGTGGCCTGTGGGAGCGGGTCTTTAATACCCCAGATCCTCCTTCACCAGAACGACCTCGCAGTTGGCGCCCATGGGAGCGCCCCAGAAGACCGAGAGCACCTTGCAGATACGGTCGGGAGAGCTGCAGTTATAGCAGCGGTCGCCCTTGGCGGCACAGGGGGTCTTCATGCCCAGACGCTGGGCGTTCTTAGGGGAGGCGATGTTGCGGGCGCGCCACAGAGCCTTGTCATAATCCTCGGCCAGCTTGTTCTTGCCGATGACGAAGTAGACCTTCTTGTGACCAAAGATGGACTCGGCAACCCGGTTGCCTGCGCCGTCGATGTTGATGATCTCGCCGGTCTCGGCCAGACCGTTGGCAGAGGTCAGATAAACATCGGTGTCCCGAGCCAGCATACGGGTCTCGTTCTTGGTCTGACCCTCGACGGGCAGCCAGTGCCAGATGACCTTGTTGCGCTGACCCAGACGGGCAAACAGGCCCATCTCGTCCAGGGTGGACGAGCCGCCGAAGGCAACGGTGGTGTCCTGGATCTGATCGCACAGATAGTCGGCGGCCTGCTCCTTGGTATCAAAGACGGTGACCTGATAGCCCAGTTTTTTCAGATTTTCTGCAACTTTGGTGAACATAAAATCGCTCCTTTTTATAGATCCTTCTGGTAGGCACACCGGGGCGTGCCCTCGTCACAAAGAATGGTGCCGCAGTGGGTAAAACCCAGCTTTTCCAGCGTGCGGCGCATGAGAACATTGTCCTCATGGGTGTCGATGCGGATGGAGCCGCACAGATCCAGACACCACTGGATGCACCAGCTGCCCAGTCCGGGCAATTCTCCGTCGGCGGCGATGCGGTGGATGGTGCCGTAAGGGGTCTTGTCGGACAGCCACGCGCCGTCAATTTCGGCATAGGTGGGGTCTTCGCCCCAGATGAGGGCCAGCACGGCGTGAAGCACGCCGTCTTCCTCATACACATAGCTGCGGCCCAAGCGCACGTCCTCTTCGATCATGTACCGGTGAGGGTAGCCGTTTGTCCACTGCTCGGTGTTACCGCTTTCCCGCATCCGGGCGCGGCCCTTGTGGTACAGCGCCATGACGGCGTCGATATCCTCGGGACGGGTCTTGCGCATGTTGCCCTTGGGGACAAAGGCGGGCTTGCCGCCCATCAGCTTGAGCAGGGTGTTGCCGCCCTCCAGCTGCCCCAACAGCAATTCGGCCTCTTTGCGGGCAGTTTCCCGCTTTTTGGGGCTGATATTGGCCTTTTTTGCCCGAATCAGCAGGTTTTTGGGGGAGTGGCTCAGGTCGATGAACTCCAGAACGTGCACGTCATAGCCCCGGCTTTCCAGCAGCTTGGCTCGCACCGCATCGGTGGCAAGGGCGCAGAACCGCTCCTTGAGGATGCCGTAGGAGGTGACGGGGGGCAGAGCGGCGGCCTTCACCGCGAAGTTCAGCTCATGCTGGCAGCAGGGCACCGACAGGATGTACCGTGCGCCCCACTCCATGGCGTGGAAGAGGGCGTAGTCGGTGGCGGTGTCGCAGGCGTGAAGGGTGATGACCATATCAGGGGCCTGCCGGGCCACATAATCCTTGATGTCGCCCCAGTAGAACTTCAGGCCGTCGTAACCGTACTTCTCCGCCACCTGATTGCAATGTTCGATCACGTCCTTTTTCAGATCCAGACCGGCAATGTCGGCCTTTTTGTGGAGAATTTCGGTGATGTAATAGTAGACCACGAAGGTCAGATAGGACTTGCCGCAGCCAAAGTCGATGATGCGCACCGTGTCGCGGCTGTCCTTTGCCAGCAGATCGTCCAGAAACTCCAAAAACCGGTTGATCTGCTTGAATTTATCGTATTTTGCCTTGACGATGCGCCCGTCGGGGGTGAGTACGCCAAGATCCACCAGCGGCGGCACGATCATGCCCTCGGACAGGATGTACTGCTTCTGCCGGTTGTGGGCGGCGGGGACGGGAGCAAGGGTCTTGGCGGCCTGTTTCTGGAAAAACAGCTTGCCCTTTTTGGAGATTTTCAGGCAGAACACCGCCCCCTGACAGGTGGCGTCCAGCTGACCGTATTGCTCCATCAGCCCTTCCAGCCGGTTGGCGGCCTGCTCCATGGGAAGATTCTCGTGAAAGGCCTGGGTCTCGGTGAACTTTTCCAGCTGCAGCACCGGCTGCCCCTTGACTTCCATGGGACGGGCGGTGATTTTTTTGTATTCTCCGCCCCGGGGATTGCTCACCGTCAGACGGACCAGGGGAAGGGACAGTATTTCTTCCAGTCCCTGACGGACGGTTTCCACCTTGCTCATGCCAGCACCTCCCCGATCAATGTTTCGCCTTCCACGCCGGTGATCTTCACCGGCAGAATCTGATTGTGCAGGTCTTCTCCCTTGGCCTTCACCAGACAGTATTCGGGGATGTGACCGGTGAACCAGCCATCCTCCTGCTGTTCAAAGAGCACCGCATAGGTTTTGCCCACACGAGCCTCCAGATCCCGGCGTTCCAGCTCCCGACAGACAGCGATGGCACGCTGGGAGCGGTCGGCCTTGACGGCCTGGGTCAGCTGACCGGGCATGACGGCGGCGCGGGTGCCCTGACGGCGGGAATAGGGGAAAACGTGCACCTTTCCCAGTCCGCAGGAGGCAACAAACTCCAGACTCTGAGCAAAGTCCTCCTCGGTTTCGCCGGGGAAGCCCACGATCAGGTCGGTGGTCAGACCGCACAGGGGCATATACTGCCGCAGCAGGTCGCAGGCGCGCTTGTACTCCGCCGCCGTGTAGTGGCGGTTCATGTTCTGCAGGGTCTTGTCGCAGCCGCTTTGCAGGGACAGGTGGAAGTGGGGACACAGATTGGGCAGGGCGGCACATCTTCGGGCGAAATCCTCGGTGACCGTGCGGGGCTCCAGACTGCCCAGACGGATGCGGCAGTCGGGAGCGGCCTTGCACAAAGCCTCGATAAGGGTGATCAAGTCGGGCTTTCCGGGAAGATCTCTGCCATAGGCCGAAATTTCAATGCCGGTGAGGACGATCTCCCGATAGCCCTCCACCTGCAGCTTTTGGGCTTCCTCCACCGCCAGATCAAAGGGCATACTGCGCTCGGGGCCCCGGGCAAAGGGAATCAGACAGTAGGTGCAGAAGTTTTTGCAGCCGTCCTGCACCTTGAGCAGCGCCCGGGTGCGTCCGGTCAGGCCGCCGGCAGGCAGCAGATCGAAGAGAGGCGGCGCTTCGTGCCACAGATCCCGGACGCCGTCCGCGGCAAGCTCTTCCACGATGGCAACGATGCGGCTCTTGTCGGGGGTGCCGATGACGGCATCTGCGCCGCAGGCCTCCCGGGCCTCCTCGGCCTTCACCTGGGCATAGCAGCCGCAAAGCACCAGACGGGCGTTGGGGTTGATCTTTTTGCACCGGCGGGCGGCATTGCGGGATTTTCGGTCGGACAGGGCGGTGACCGTGCAGGTGTTCACCACATATACATCGGCAAACCCGTCAAAGGGCACGATCTCATGACCGTGCTCGGTAAACAGGCGCTCCAGCGCCTGGGTTTCAAACTGATTGGCCTTGCAGCCAAGGGTATAAAATGCAATTTTCATCATAAATCACCAATTTATATTTTAGTCCAATTCTGCAGGAAATGCAATAATTGGTGATCGATTCGCATAAGAATCAAGCAAAAAGCTGTTTGGAGGGTGCGAATATGAGAAAATGGTTGGCGGGATTGCTGGTGCTGTGTCTGCTGGCAGTGCCTTGTTTTGCCCTGGAGGGAATGGTGACGGTGGGGGCGCCGTCGGCGCTCCTGATGACGCCGGACGGGCAGGTGCTCTTTGAAAAGGATGCCCACACCCCCCGGGAGCCTGCCAGCGTCACCAAGGTGATGACCCTGCTGCTGGTGTGCGAAGCCATCGACAGCGGGCGCATCAAGCTGGAAGACCCGGTGACCGCCTCGGCCCACGCCGCCTCCATGGGCGGCAGTCAGATCTGGCTGGAAGAGGGCGAGGTGCTGACGGTGGGGGAGATGCTCAAGTGCGTGGCGGTGGTTTCGGCCAACGATTGCGCAGTGGCGCTGGGGGAGCACCTGGCAGGCTCGGAGGAGAGCTTTGTTGCCATGATGAATGCCCGCGCCAAAGAGCTGGGCATGGAAAATACCCACTTTGTCAACGCCTGCGGTCTGACGGCAGAAGGCCATCTGACCTCGGCCTATGATATCGGGCTCATGTCGGCAAAGCTGATGGGGGAGCATCCGTGGATCGCCGATTACACCACCATCTGGCAGGACAGCATTCGGAACGGTGCCTCAGTGCTCAACAACACCAACAAGCTGCTCAAAAGCTATCAGGGCATCACCGGCCTGAAAACCGGCTATACCTCTACGGCGGGTTACTGTATCTCGGCAACCGCTGAGCGGGAAGGGCTGCCCCTCATTGCCGTCATCATGGGGACAGGCAGCTCGGCTGACCGCAATGCCGACGCGGCAGCTCTGCTCAACTGGGGCTTTGCCAATTTTGCAGCTGTCACGCTGGGCGCCGACCGGCCGCTGCTGCCCCTGCCGGTGGAAATGGGCAGACAGGATACCGTGATGCCCGAACTGGGGAAGGGTGGGGTGCAGGTCTTGCCCCGGGAGGGGCTGAACCGGCTGGAAAAGACTCTGGAACTGCCCGAACTGCTGCAGGCGCCGGTGGAAAAGGGCCAGCAGATCGGACAGCTGGTGGTGAAGCTGGACGGCAAAGAGGTCTGCCGGGTGCCCGTTCTGGCGGCAGAAGGGGTGGAACGACTGGGTCTGTGGGAAGTGTTCCGACGGATTTTTGAATGTTTTTTCGCAACGTAGAAATTTTTCTCACTTTTTTGGAAAAAACGGTTGAGTCATTCAAAAAATTATGGTATGATATTGCAAACTAAACTTCCCATCACCTTATAGGAGGAATTGTAATATGGTTAAAGTTATTCTGGGTAAGGCCGGTTCCGGCAAAACCAAGCAGGTCATCGACATGGTCAACACCGCCGTCACCGAAGAGTCCGGCAGCGTTGTTTGCATTGAGAACGGCCAGACCCTGCGTCTGAGCATTAAGCACGCCGTCAAGCTGGTGGATATTTCCGAGTACGGCATGGAGCTGAGCTACGATCATCTGTACGCTTTCGTTTGCGGCATCTACTGCGGCAACTACGACATCACTCACGTCTTCGTGGACGGCCTGTATAAGGTCACCGGCGACGATGACAACGCCAAGGCTCCCGCCCTGCTGGAGAAGCTGGAGAAGCTGTCCGAGCAGACCGGCATCAAGTTCACTCTGACCCTGAGCCTGGCCGAAGAGGACGCCTGCGACTGCATCAAGAAGTATCTGTAAAATCGGTACATTACACCCCGAGCGGCTGCTCGGGGTGTTTTTTGCGTTCCAATGGGAAATTTTTTATGAAATCTATAGGAAAAACCGGCGGAATGTGATACACTGTTATCATGTATACGTATGTGAAAAAAGCCCTGTATCTGGCAGGGCTGCTGGCAGTATTGTTCTGTTTGGGAGGCTGTAGCCTGCAGTTTGGCGACGGCCTTCTTTTGCTGCCCAAAGTGCCTGCCGAGTATGTGCAGCTGCAGCAGCAACTCAATGAGATTCTGCAGACCGGCGCAGCCTATGCCGTGCCCGAGACCGGCACCAGCCGACAGGCGGTGCAGCTGATGGATCTGGACGGCGACGGCGCCGAGGAGGCACTGGCCTTTTTCCGCACGGAAGGCGGCGCCTATCAGGTTTACGCTTTCCGGCAGGAAGGGGAGAGCTATGTGCGCATCGGCATGGCGGAGGGCTACGGCACCACCCTGCGTGCCATCTATTATCCCCAGCTGGAGGGAAAGCGATATGGTCTTGCCATGTGCTGGGGCTTTGACGAGGTCGGCTCCTACGGCATGACGGTTTATGATTTTGCCCAGGACGGTATGCGGGTGCTGATGGATATTCAGTATGCCGACGTGGTCATTTCGGACATTGACGAAAACGGTGCGCAGGAGATGGCCTTTGCCGTTCGGGACAGCGTCACCGGCCTTTACAGTGCCCGGGTCTATCAGTTCCGGGAGGATCAGTACCGGGTGCTCTATGAGGTGCCCATGTGTCTGGAAGTCCGCTCGGTGGCAAGTATGCAGTTCGGCAGGCTGGACGATCAGCAGGTGGGTCTGTATATCGACAGTCTGGCCACCACCGGCGGCTATGTCACCGATGTGATCTGGTACGACGGAAAAACGGCGGCCAACCGCACCATCGACCAGGCCAGCGGCTCGGGTGCAAAAACCTGGCGTCCCGGCTCGGTGTTCTGCACCGATGTGAACGGGGACGGACGGATGGATGTGCCGGTGACCCACAGCTTTACCTTTGAACCCAACGAGATCGAAGCCCGCAGTCGGCTGGACTGGCTGAATTATGATGATCTGGGGGGCGAAACCCAGGTCAGCTCCACCCTCCATCGTGCCGGCGAGAACTGGTATCTCCTCTGGCCGGAAAGCTGGGGTGAGCAGGTGCGCATCGACACCGTCAGCGCCGTCAGCCTGTCAGAGACCATTTGCTATCTGCCCGGTGAGGGCGATTCCCGACAGCCGGTGATGAGCATATATGTGTTTACCGGCAGCAGCCGGGAGGAGGATGCTGCCCTTTACCGGCAGCTGCAGGCGCTGGCCAGCAATGCCTCCGGCCTGTATCGCTGCAGCCTGTCGGACAGCGTGGATCCGGCCTATGCGCTGGATATTCAGCAGGCAAGAGAGCTGTTCCGCACCATCGAAGTCAGTTGGAACGCCGAAGAGTATTAAAAGAGGGATATACAATGAACAAAAAAGTTCTGGTTTTGGAAGACGAAGATAATATTCGCGCCTTTGTGGTGATCAATCTGCAGCGGGCAGGCTATGAAACGGTGGAGTTCGGCCTGGGTGAAGAGGCCGCCAACTATCTGAAGGACAACAACGACGTGTCCATCGCCGTGCTGGATGTGATGCTGCCCGACATCAGCGGCTTTGACGTGTGCCGCCGCATCCGGGGCATGGGCAGCAAGATCGGCATCATCATGCTGACCGCCATGGGGCAGGAAAGCGACCGGGTCACCGGTCTGATGACCGGCGCAGACGACTATGTGACCAAGCCCTTCTCGGTAGCCGAGCTGGTGGCCCGTGTGGATGCACTGTACCGCCGGGTGTGCGGCGCGGGCTTTCAGGGGGAAACGCTGGCCTCCGGCGAATATGAGCTGGATCTGCGCTCCCGGGAGCTCAAGCACCGGGGCAAAAAGGTGGAGCTGACTCAGGTGGAATATCTGATCATGAAGACCTTTTTGGAGAACCCGGGCAAAGCCCTGTCCCGGGACAACATCCTGTCCATCGTCTGGGGCAAGAATTATCAGGGCGACATCAAGGTGGTGGACGTGAATATCCGCCGCCTGCGCCTGAAGATCGAAGAAGACGCCGCCCAGCCTAAGCATATCACCACAGTGTGGGGATATGGGTATAAGTGGGAAGGCTGATCGCAGACACTTCTGCGGAAGTGTCGGGCACCTTCGGTGCGTGCGAATCGCGGGCGGAACCAGTTCCCCCGCGTGCCCCCTCCGGCCTCCCGGCGGGGATTGAAACGGTAAAATGATAGGAAGGAGGACCCGGCGTGGCAGAAAACAACCCGAAAAAGCGTAAAAAAGGCCCGCTGGGCCGTCTGGGGCTGGAGAGCGGCATCCGCCGCCGCTGGTTCATCAACAATATGAGCGTGGTCATTCTGATCCTGCTGCTGGTGGGCGCACTGGTGGCCATGTTCTGTACCTATTATTTCTACGCCTCGGTGCAGACCCGTCTGGAGCGGGAGGCCGACACCACATCCAAGTACCTCAACCGCTATTTCAGCTCCAGCTACAGCGCCTTTTACGAATACGGACGCAATCTGGTGCAGAGCTTCAGCCTTGCCGATAAGATGGAGATCCAGATTCTGGACGAATCGGGCAAGGTCATGGTGTCCTCCAGTGGCCTGACGGCAGGCTTTACCCCCGAGACCGGCGAGATTGCCCGGGCACTGGAGGGCGGACAGGTGGAAACCTACACCGGCTACGATCAGCTGACCGAGGAAAAGGTTATGGCCTCCACCGCACCGGTGTATTACCGCAGCGGACGGCTGATCGGAGCGGTGCGCTGCGTCACCTCCCTGCAGGTGCTGGACGCCCAGCTGGGGCAGATCTATCTGTGGGTGATTCTGGCAGTGGCATTGCTGGTGGCGCTGATTATTTTCTCCAACAGCTTTTTCCTGCGCTCCATCGTGGGGCCGGTGCTGCACATCAACGAATTTGCCAAGAAAATCACCGGCGGACAGTACGGCATCCGGCTGAACGCCGACTATAACGACGAGATCGGCGAGCTTTGCGGCACGCTGAACGATATGTCCGCCGAGCTTTCCCGGGTGGAAAAGACCCAGAACGACTTTATTTCCTCGGTGTCCCACGAGCTGCGAACGCCGCTGACCGCCATCGCCGGCTGGGCCGACACCATCGAAAGCTGTCTGGACGATCCCAAGCTGGCGGCACAGGGTCTGACCATCATCAAAAAAGAGACCCGGCGGCTTTCCCAGATGGTGGAGGAGCTGCTGGACTTTTCCCGCATCGAGGGCGGCGGTATGCGGCTGCAGACCGAGCCTTTTGACCTGCGGGGCGACCTGTACGACGCGGTGTTTACCTACACCGATATGCTTCAGCAGGAGGGTATGCGCATCGAGTATGAAGAGTCGGAAGAGCCTATTATGGTCTTTGCCGACCGCAACCGGCTCAAGCAGGTCTTCCTCAACATCATCGACAACGCCGGTAAATACGGCAAGGACGGCGACCGGGTGCAGGTGAGCGCCCACACCGAGGACGGCAGCTGCATCGTCCATATCCGGGACTTCGGTCAGGGCATCAAGGAAGACGAGCTGCCCTTCGTCAAGCAGAAGTTTTATAAGGGCAGCGCCAAAGGCCGCGGCGCAGGCATCGGCCTTTCGGTGTGCAATGACATCATCGCCATGCACGGCGGAACGTTGGACATCAGCAGCGTCTATGGTGAGGGCACCGACGTGTGCATCACCCTGCCGCTGTATCAGGATCATACCGTTGAATAAATTAGGAGAATTATCTTATGTCTGAGCAGAAATCTTGCAAGAAAACAAGCATCGCCGGTCAGGCCCTCATCGAGGGCATCCTGATGCGCGGCCCCAAAAAGACCGCCATCGTCTGCCGCAAGCCCGGCGAGGAAATGGTGGTCAAGGAGGAGCCTACCGGCACCATGAGCCACGGGGCCTGGGCACGGCTGCCCATCATTCGGGGTGTGGTCAGCTTCTGGGATTCCATGAAGTTCGGCATGAGCGCCCTGATGTACTCGGCTGACTTTATCGACGAGGGCGAAAGCGAGCCCGAGTCCAAGTTCGATCAGTGGCTGGAAAAGCATTTTGAGGGCGAAAAGCTGGAAAAGGTCATGATGGGTACGGCGCTGGTGTTCGGCATCTGCATCCCCATCGTGCTGTTCATCCTGCTGCCCACCTTTCTGGCGGGCTTTTTGGGGGACGGCCTGCCCCACATCGTCCGCAATCTCATCGAGGGCTGCTTCCGCATCTGTATCTTCCTGGCCTTCATTTATTTCACCTCCAAGCAGAACGACGTGCACCGCACCTATATGTTCCACGGCGCCGAGCACAAGACCATCGCCTGCTATGAGGCCGGCAAGGAGCTGACGGTGGAAAATGTCCGGGGCTGCTCCCGGCTGCATCCCCGCTGCGGCACCAGCTTTTTGTTCATGGTGATGATCATCAGCATCCTGTTTTTCTCCCTGTTCAGCTGGAGCAACGTGTGGGTGCGGATGCTGACCCGTCTGGCGCTGCTGCCGGTGGTGGCAGGCATCAGCTACGAGATCAACCGGTTCGCCGGACGGCATGACAATGCCCTCACCAACCTGCTGCGCAAGCCCGGTCTGGCCCTGCAGCGGCTGACCACCGCCGAGCCTACCGACGATATGATGGAAGTGGCCATTGAGGCCATGAACCGGGTCATCCCGGAAAATGAAAATGAGGATAATTGGTAAGAAAGAATAGGGGAAAGAGACAATGATCCGTACCATCAACGACGTTTATCTGGATCTGCGGACGGAGTTCCGCAAAAAGGGCATTGCCGGTTATCAGATCGAAGCCCGGGAACTGGTGGCCTTTGCGCTGGATCTGGATTATGAAGAGTTTTATAACCGCCGCAATCAGTACATTTTTGATAAAGACGTGCAGAAGATCGAGGAGCTGAAGGCACTGCGCTATTCCGGCGTGCCCCTGCAGCACATCACCGGCCGGTGGGAGTTTTACGGCCTGCCGCTGGAAGTCACCACCGACACCCTGATCCCCCGTCCCGATACCGAGACGCTGGTGGAAGTGGGCATCGACCTGCTGAAGGATCGGAGCAAGGGAAGAGTGTTGGATCTGTGCTGCGGCACCGGCTGCGTGGGTCTGGCGGTGCTCAAGAACGTGGGCGACGGCATCACCGGCGTGTTTGCCGACCTGTCCGAGCCTGCGCTGGAGGTCACCCGAAGAAACATCGTCCACAACAGCCTATCCCACCGAAGCCTGACCTATCCGGTGGATGCACTGGCGGAGCCCAGCCCCGTGCTGGGCAAGTTCCACCTGATCCTGTGCAATCCCCCTTACATTCCCACTGCCGAGATCATGACGCTGGACGTGGAAGTGCAGAAGGAGCCCCATATGGCGCTGGACGGCGGCGACGACGGCCTGGACTTTTACCGGGCGGTCAGCCGCAATTTCTCGGCAGCCCTCAACAAGGGCGGTGCCCTGGCCTTTGAAGTGGGTCTGGGTCAGTTTGAAGACGTGATGGCCATCATGGAGGAAGCCGGTTACAAAAACCTGCAGGTGCGCTGCGATCTGGCAGGCATCGAGCGTGTGGTCTGGGGTACCTGGGAGCCCAAAGAATGAGCTATCTGCCCGCTGACAACCCTGATTACCTGTCCCGGCAGCTGATCACCTATCTGGGCAACAAGCGTGCCCTTTTGCCCCATATTGACGGGCAGATTTGTGCCGTGCGGGATGGGCTGGGGGGCAAAAAGCTGCGCTGCGGCGACCTGTTTTCCGGCTCGGGTGTGGTGGCGCGGGTGCTCAAGCGCCACGCGCAGGTGCTGTACGTGAACGATCTGGAGGGCTACAGCGCCATCCTCAACCGCTGCTACCTGACGAACAAAGGGGATTTCCCCGAAACAGCCTTTGAACAGGCCTTTTTGCAGGCACAAAAGGCACTGGAAAGCCCTATTTCCGACATTATTTCGCAAAATTATGCCCCCGCCGACGATCAGAATATTCAATCCGGCGAGCGGGTGTTTTACACTACCGAAAATGCCCGCATCATCGACACTCTGCGCACCTTTATTGAAACGCTGGATGCAGATTTGCAGCCTTATTTTCTGGCACCGCTGCTTTCTGAGGCCTCGGTGCACAACAACACCGGCGGTGTGTTCAAGGGCTTTTACAAGGACAGCAAAACCGGCCTTGGAAAGTTTGGCGGCAACGGGGAAAACGCCCTTCAGCGGATTTTGGGCAGGATCGAGTTGCAGCGGCCGGTGCTGTCGGATTTTGACTGCGAAAGCCATATTTTTCAGCAGGATGCGGGAGAACTGGCGAAAAAGATGCCCGAGCTGGATCTGGTTTATCTGGATCCCCCCTACAATCAGCACCCCTACGGCTCCAATTATTTCATGCTCAATGTGATCGCCGAAAACCGCATCCCCGGTGCGTTGAGCCGGGTGTCGGGCATCCCCCAGGGCTGGAATCGCTCGGATTACAACCGACAGGCACAGGCGCTGGACAGCTTCACCCGGCTGATTGCAGATCTGAACGCCCGGTTCGTGCTGATCTCCTACAATTCCGAGGGCTTTATCACCCTGGAACAGATGGAAAAAATGCTGGGGCAGTTTGGCCGGGTCACCCGGCAGGACATCACCTACAACGCCTACCGAGCCAGCCGTAACCTGTCCGGGCGGGAAATGCACGTAAAAGAGTTCCTGTTTTTGCTGGAAAAAGTTCGGTAAAAAATCGAACAAATGTTGCATTTTTAAGAAAAGTGTGCTATCATAAAGACAACAATCATTCTGTTAGATAAAAGAGGTGCCTTATGGGTTTCGACAAACAGAAAGCCTTGGAAACTGCGCTGCAGCAGTTGGATAAACAGTTCGGCAAGGGGACGGTCATGCGCCTGGGCGAAAATGTCGCCATGCAGGTAGAGGCCATTTCCACCGGCTCGGTGTCGCTGGACGTGGCGCTGGGCATCGGCGGCGTGCCCCGGGGCCGTATCGTGGAGATCTATGGCCCGGAATCTTCCGGTAAGACCACCATTGCGCTGCACGTCATTGCCTCTGCCCAGAAGATGGGCGGTGAGGCCGCTTTTATTGATGCCGAGCACGCGCTGGATCCCGTTTATGCCAAGGCTCTGGGCGTGGATACCGACAGCCTGCTGGTCTCTCAGCCCGACACCGGTGAGCAGGCGCTGGAGGTTGCCGAAGCGCTGGTGCGCTCGGGCGCCATCGACGTACTGGTGGTGGACTCGGTCGCCGCACTGGTGCCCAAAGCCGAGATCGAGGGCGAAATGGGCGACAGCTTTGTGGGCCTGCAGGCTCGTCTGATGAGCCAGGCCCTGCGCAAGCTGGCCGGTGCCATCTCCAAGAGCAACTGCGTGGTCATCTTTATCAACCAGCTGCGCGAAAAAATCGGCGTGATGTACGGCAATCCCGAAACCACCACCGGCGGCCGCGCACTGAAGTTCTATTCCTCTGTGCGTATTGAGATCCGCCGCATCGAGCATCTGAAAAACGGTACCACCCTCATCGGCAGCCGCACCCGCGCCAAGGTGGTCAAAAACAAGATCGCACCTCCCTTTAAGGAGGCCGAGTTCGACATCATGTACGGCGAGGGCATTTCCAAGATCGGTGAGCTGGTGGATATGGGCCTGAAGTTTGGCTTTGTCCAGAAGTCGGGTGCCTGGTTCTATATGGGCGAGGAGCGCCTGGGCCAGGGCCGCGACGCCGCCAAGCAGTACTTCAAGGATCATCCCGAAGTGGCTGACGACGTGCAGGCCAAAATTGTGGCAAAGCTCACCGGCAAGGAGTCCGAAAAGAAGGAAGATCCTGCCGATATGCGGGCTCCCGCCCCCACTGCAAAGGCCGCTCGCGCCGCCAAGGGTAGCGTGGAGATCTTTGCCGACGATTTCGAGGACGACGACTAATCCATGGAAACCGGTTCCCGGGAAAAAACACTGCAAATGGCAGCAAACGTGCTGGAATACCGGCATCGAAGCAGCCGCGCTCTGTACCAACGCCTTCTGGAAAAAGGGGCGGAGGAGCAGGACGCGGCTTATGCCGTTTCCAGACTGCAGCAGCTGGGTTTTCTCAACGACGGTGAATACGGTGCCATTTTGGTGCGGGATCTGTGCAGACGGGGCTATGGCCCCCGGCGCATCCGGCAGTATCTTCGGGAAAAACTGCTGGATCCCCCTGATATAGACACAGCCATGGAGGCCTATGTGTTTTATCCCGAAAAAATGCAAGCTTATATTGATTCCAAGCTGCGGGGGCAAAACCCCGACCGCAAGGCGCTCAAGCGGGTGGCCGACGGCCTGTTCCGCCGGGGCTTTTCCTGGGGAGAGATCCAGAGCGCCCTGCAAAACTATTCTCTGAATGTGGAGGATGAACTGTGAACGAAAACGTGAAAGTCTATCTGCTGCCCCTGGGCTGCGCGAAAAATCTGTGCAACGCCGAGCTGATGCTGGGGCATCTGGTCAACGCCGGTATGGAGCTGCTGGAAACCCCCGAAGGTGCCGATGTTGCCATCGTCAACACCTGCGGCTTTATCGAAAGCGCCAAAACTGAGGCCATCGAGGCCATTCTGGAGCTGGCTGAGCTGAAAAAAGAGGGTGTCATCGGCGGTCTGATCGTCACCGGCTGTCTGACCCAGCGGTATCAGGAGGAGTTCCTCAATGAGCTGCCCGAAGTGGATGCCGCCATGGGCGTGGGCAGTGGCGACGACATCGTGGAGGCCGTTCTGGATGTGCTCAACAAGGGCGGCAAGCGGGCCTGGTTCAAGGAGCGGGAGGCCAACTGCCTTACCGGCGACCGGGTGCTGCTCACCGACCCCTGGTGCGCCTATCTGCGTATCGCCGAGGGCTGCGACAACAAGTGCGCCTACTGCGTGATCCCCGACATCCGGGGCGCTTTCCGCAGCGTTCCCATGGAGGATGTGCTGGCCGAAGCCGAAAGCCTTGCCGCCTGCGGCGTCAAGGAGCTGCTGGTGGTGGCGCAGGATATCACCCGCTACGGCTTGGATCTCTACGGAAAGTGCTCGCTGGCCGAGCTGTTGGCAAAGCTGGAGCAGGTGGAGGGCATCGAATGGATCCGCCTGCACTACCTGTACCCCGACGAGATGCCCGACGAACTGCTGGAAGTCATTGCCAACAGCAAAAAGATCCTTCATTATTTCGATATTCCCATCCAGCACATCAACGACCGGGTGCTGCGCTCCATGAACCGCCGGGGTGACGGTGCATTGATCCGCGACCGCATTTCCAAGCTGCGCCGACTGATGCCCGACGCAGTCATCCGCACCAGTCTGATCGTGGGCTTCCCCGGGGAAACCGAGGAGGAATATCAGGAACTTTACGACTTTTTGGCTGAATATAGACTTGAACGCGTGGGCGTTTTCTGTTATTCTCAAGAGGAGGGCTCCAAAGCCGCCGAAATGCCTGACCAGATCCCCGAAGAGGTCAAGGAACGCCGCCGTGCCGAGGTTTATGCCCTGCAGGAACAGGTGATGGATGAGGCCTCTGACCGTCAGATCGGCCGGACGCTCAAGATCCTTTGCTGCGGCAGAGAAGAGGACAACCAGTGCTTCGGACGCAGCTATATGGATTCCATCGACATCGACGGCCTGGTTTATTTTGAGAGCGAAGATGCCCAGCCGGGCGACTTCGTCACCGTGAAGGTCACCTATGCCGAGGGCTGTGATCTGTACGGTACGGTTGTGGAGCAGGAGGTTTGATCACAAATGACGTTACCTAATATTCTGACCTGTGTCCGGGTGCTGCTGATCCCGGTATTCATGGTTCTGGCCTATCAGAACAATATGCCCTGTGACATTGCGGCGCTCATCGTTTATGTGGTGGCCTGTCTCACCGACTATGTGGACGGCTATCTGGCTCGCAAGAATAATCAGGTCACCAACTTCGGCAAGTTTATGGATCCCGTAGCCGACAAACTGCTGGTGATGGCCGCTCTGCTGATCTTTATCGAAGACGGCACCATCCCCGCCTGGGCCGTGGCCATCATTCTGGGCCGTGAGTTCATTGTTTCCGCCCTGCGGATGGTAGCAGCCTCCGAGGGCCTGGTCATCGCCGCCAATATGTGGGGCAAGGCTAAGACCATGATCACCATGATCACCCTGATCTTCCTGCTGTGTCCCATCGGCCCCATTCTGCTGGGCCCGGTTTCCCTGCAGGACATCATGATCTGGATCACCGTCATCATCACCGCCATTTCCGGCACCACTTATATCACCGATAATTTTGCCGTCATCAAGGACGGCTTTACCCAGAAAGGAGCCTGATTATGCAGCTCTATAACTCTTTGACTCATAAGAAGGAAGAATTTTACACCAACGAACCCGGCAAGGTGGCCCTGTATACCTGCGGCCCCACCGTCTATCACTTTGCTCACATCGGCAACCTGCGCTCCTACATCATGGAGGACGTGCTGGAAAAGCATCTGCGCTACAGCGGCTATGACGTGAAGCGCGTCATGAACATCACCGACGTGGGTCATCTGTCCTCCGACGCCGACGAGGGTGAGGACAAGATGCTCAAGGGCGCCAAGCGGGAAAACAAGAGCGTCATGGACATCGCCAAGTTCTATACCGACGCCTTTTTTGCCGACTGCCAGAAGCTGAACATCAAGCGTCCCGACGTGGTGGAACCCGCCACCAACTGCATCCCCGAGTTCATTCGCATGGTGGAGGGCCTGATCGCGAAGGGCTACGCCTATGTGGCTGGCGGTAACGTCTATTTTGATACCGCCAAGCTGGACGAGTACCACGTGTTCAACAAACACGAGGAAGAGGATCTGATGGTGGGCGTCCGCGAGGGCGTGGAAGAGGATACCAACAAGCGCAACAAGAACGACTTCGTTCTGTGGTTCACCAAGTCCAAGTTCGAGGATCAGGCGCTGAAATGGGATTCTCCCTGGGGCGTGGTTATCCCGGCTGGCACATTGAGTGCTCTGCCATCTCCATCAAGCATCTGGGCGAGTACATGGACATCCACTGCGGCGGCATCGACAATGCCTTCCCCCACCACACTAACGAAATTGCCCAGAGTGAAGCATTTCTGGGTCACAAGTGGTGCAACTTCTGGTTCCACGTGCTCCATCTGAATGACAGCACCGGCAAGATGTCCAAATCCAAGGGCGAGTTTCTGACGGTGGATCTGCTGGAGCGCAAGGGCTATGACCCCATCGTTT
>JAGAVA010000075.1 GCA_017620505.1 Clostridia bacterium | reverse complement strand
TATCGAGCGAATTGAAATGTTCCCGGAGAAAAGGAAAGACGGAAGCTGGATAAAGAAGATCGTATTCAATTTCCCTGTGCCTGTTGATGGCGAGGAAGTGAAAGAACTTCCCTTGGAAACTGAAACAACCGTCGAGACGGTGGCGCTGCTGGAAAAAGCGGAGAATTGACTATGATCCACCAAAGCGAACTGAACTTTATGACGCCCGACGAGGCGCGGGCGTTTTTTGCCGGTGACCGCTATGCCACCGAAGTGACCGGTATTTTCATCGAGGACTGCGGCACCCATTATGCCAAGTGCAGTCTGGCGGTTCGTCCCGACCACCGCAATGCGGTGGGGCAGGTGATGGGCGGCGTACTGTTTACGCTGGCCGACTTCACCTTTGCGGTGGCGGCCAACAACGGCGGCGTTCCTACCGTGACGGCGGTGAGCCAGATCACCTTTCTCTCCCCTGTCCGCGGTGAGAAGCTCTTTGCCGAGACCACTTTTATCAAAGACGGCAAGCGCAGCTGCCATTATCTGATCGAGATCACCGACGATCAGGATACATTGGTAGCCACCGTCAGTTCCACCGGAATGCATTTGAACAACTAAAAATGAAAAACCGGCTCAAATGAGCCGGTTTTATGCTTTTTATCAGAAAATACTCAAATACATTCGGTGGCTGAACTCCTCCAGCAGGCGGATACCGGCGATGCTGTTGCCATTTTTGTCCAGAGCGGGGCCAAAAATGCCGATGCCCATACGGGTGGGAACCACGGCCATAATGCCGCCTCCCACGCCGCTCTTGGCGGGAATGCCCACACGAACGGCAAAATCACCCGAGCCGTCGTACATACCGCAGGTCAGCAGAATGGCGTTGACATACTGGGCAAACTTGGCGGGGAAAATCCGCTCATCCGAGCCGGGTGCGCGGCCTCGGTTTGCCAGAACGGCACCGATACGTGCCAGATCCTTGCAGGTGACCTGAATGGAGCAGGCGCGGAAGTAGCAGTCCAGCACCTCTTCCACATCCCCCTGAATCATGCCGTAGGTCTTGAGCAGATAGGCCAGTGCGCGGTTTTTGCTGCCAGTGGCCTTTTCCGACTGATAAACGGCCTCGTCCACCACGATATCGGGGTTGTCTGCCAGCTTGCGGGTCAGATCCAGCAGCCGATCAAATTTTTCCTGATAGGTGTCACCGTGGATCAACGTACACATCAGAATGGCGCCCATGTTGACCATGGGATTGAGATGCTCGCTGTAAAGAGCCTTTTCATTGGTATTGATGGCGTTGATGGCATCAAAGGGTTTGCCGGTGGCCTCCACGCCCACGTGGGAGCGCACCACATCAATGCCGTTGTCCAGCAAAGCCTGCAGCAGCAGAATGGGCTTGACCACGCTCTGAATGGTAAATTTGTGGGTGCAGTCACCGGCCCAGCTGCGCTTGCCGTCGGGACGCATGACGTAGATGCCCAGGGCGTTGGGGTCGGCCTTCAGCAGCTCGGGGATATAGTTGGCAAGCTTGCCGTTTTGGGTATAGGGCTGGCTGGCTTCCAGCAGCTCTTCCAGTAATTGTTCCATGGTGGTTTTCCTCTATATTTTCTTAAAATAATTCATCCAGCAGGCGGTAATACCGCACTTTTTCCCAGTCGGGAGCGATCCCCAGCGCCGAAAACAGCCGTTCGGGGGCAATATTGGGGTAAACAGGGCCGTAGGTGCCGTCAGCATTGTGCAGCAGGCTGCGATAACACAGGGCGATGTCCTGATACCGGTCAGCCACGGCGCAAAAGCCCAAATCCAGATAACCGGACACCCGGTCCTCCTGTAAAAACAGGTTGGGCAGACAAAAATCGCCGTGGGACAGCACCGGATCCACGGGCGGACGGTGTTCCTTCAGCCAATACAGCAGGTGTTCGGGATCCCGGAAGCCGCCGGGGCCGTAGGTGTCAGGCTCCACATTTTCGGTTTCACAGCGGCCGTGGCGCACATTGTCCTCGGCCAGCAGCAGCCGGTCATCCAGCGAAAACCGGCAGGGGCAATCCCGGGTATCCACCTGCCAGAGTTTTTTCAAACCCTCTGCCAGCAGAGAGATCAGCACATCGGGTCGGTTCATGTAGCGCTCGTGGCAGCACATTTCGCCGGGCAGACGGGACATGAGCAGATAGGCTCTGCCGTTTTCCACAGCGTTGTGGACAACCCTTGGCACCGGCAGTTTTCCCTGCAGCCAGCCCATCATTTGGGCTTCCCGGCGGGAAGTTTGGTCATCGGGGGCGATTTTCAGCACCAAATCTTCAAACATCAGCACTCCCGCGCCCGAAAGTCCGGTGGTATTGCGGGTGTAGGCCTGTCCACGGACAGCATCTTGAATAACTTGGGGAAGCGCGTTCATCCGTTCCATAGGCATCAGAAAGGACTTTTATTCGCTTTTTCAGCGAAATCCTTATGGTCCTCGATGTAGATGGACACTTCGCCGCAGTTCGGGCAAACGGCAGCCTTCAAAGGAAAGCGATCAAATGGGCTGAAACTGCCTCGGTCAGTCTTCACATCTACCGTGAAAAGTTTTCCGGGAATATTCAGATAAGCACCTTCCATCATCTTGGCTTGGCAGCGCAGGCAAAATCTCATAAAACCCACCGTCCTTTCTTTGCAACAGTATACCATAACCCTGTCAAAAGGGGAAGATTTCTGCTAAATTTCTTAGGTTTTTCTTAGATTTTTCCACATCGCTTGCGGCTGAGAAAACAATCTGCTATAATAAATTAGTTAACAAATCTACCCATTACGGAGTGTCTATATATGCAGACTTTTGAAGTGAATATCGACGAGCTGGGCGTCAGCCAGCTCTATCTCAACCAGCGCAAGCTGGAGGCCGTCCGGGAAAAGACCATGGCAGAGGATTTTGCCGGATTTGAGCCCCTGCCGGTCTACGATTTCGGCGACGGCAGAAAGGTGCTCACCGACGGTCACAGCCGCGCCTTTGTTGCCCAGCAGAAGGGACAGAAGACCATCAAGGTCTATTGGGACAACGATCCCAATACCACCGGCAAGCTGCCCCAGAAGCTGTACCGCATGAATCTGGAATGGTGTGAAAAGGCCGGGGTCAAGACGCTGGCCGATCTGCAGAGCCGGGTGCTGCAGGCGCCCAACTACGAGTTTTTCTGGTTGGAGCGCTGCCGTCGGGGCTACAACCTGATCACCACCCGCAACAAGGGTGCGCTGGACAAGGCCCGGGAGCTGGCTCCCGATATGACCCTCTACGGCACCGAGCGCAATCTGCAGACCTTCTATTTTGAAGACGACAAGGGCAAGCTGTTCAAGCATTACGACGGCGAACTGCGCCAGGAGCGCGGCGACAACTTCTGATTCGGAAAGGAGCAGCCAACATGAAGCATTTGCTGGAAAAAGATCCTGTGCTGTCCCGGGTGGCAGCAGCGGAAGAGGTTCTGTGGTTCAATCCCAAGCTGCAGCCGGTTTCTTCCGGCCTGCAGGAGTTGCCTTTGGGCATGGAGGACATTCGGGACGCCGAGGCGCGGCTTGCCCGGTTTGCCCCCTTCATCGAGGCCTGTTTCCCCGAAACCGCACCGCGCAAGGGTCTGATCGAATCTCCCCTGACCCCCATTCCCGCCATGCAAGAGCTGCTGGAGGAGCGTTTCGACGCGGTGATCCCCGGTAAGCTGCTGCTCAAGCTGGACAGCCATCTGGCCATCGCCGGCTCGGTCAAGGCCCGCGGCGGTATCTATGAGGTGCTCAAGCACACCGAAGATCTGGCTATGGAGGCCGGTCTGCTGAAGGAGACCGACAATTACGCCAAGCTGGCTACCCCCGAAATGCGGGAGTTTTTCAGCAAATATACCGTGCAGGTGGGTTCCACCGGCAATCTGGGTATGTCCATCGGCATTGCATCGGCAGCGGTGGGCTACAAGGTCATCGTCCACATGAGCGTGGATGCCAAGCAGTGGAAAAAGGATCTGCTGCGCTCCCACGGCGTTCAGGTCATCGAATATGAGGCAGACTACGGCGAGGCCGTCAAGCAGGGCCGCGCCCAGTCGGATGCCGACCCCATGAGCTATTTCGTAGACGATGAAAACTCCAGGAATCTGTTTCTGGGCTATGCGGTTGCCGCACTGCGCCTGCAGGCGCAGCTGAAAGAGCAGGGCATCGCTGTAGATGCAGACCATCCCCTCCTGGTGACCATCCCCTGCGGCGTAGGCGGCGCACCCGGCGGCGTGACCTTTGGTCTCAAGCAGGTCTTTGGCGACAACGTCCACGTGCTGTTCTCCGAGCCGGTGCAGTGCCCCAGTATGCTGGTGGGCATGGCTACCGGCCTGCACAGCCAGGTGTGCGTGCAGGATGTGGGTCTGACCGGCATGACCGAAGCCGATGGTCTGGCCTGCGCCCGTCCCTCAGGCTTTGTGGGCAAGGTCATCGAACCTCTGCTGGCCGGTGAGGTCACCATCGCAGACCCCAAACTGTACCACTTCATGCGGGCTCTGCTGGAGAGCGAAAACATCTTCCTGGAGCCTTCGGCCTGCGCCTCCTTCCAGGGCGCTGTGGAACTGCTCCAGCAGCCTGCCGGCAAGGAATGGTGTGAAACCATCGGCCTGACCGCCGAAAAGCTGGCAAATTCCGCCCATATTGCCTGGGCTACCGGCGGTGCGCTGGTGCCTGCGGATATTCGGGCCGCTTACGAAAAAATGTATCTGTAAGGAGTTTTGATTATGGATGAAAAGAAACTGCCTCAGGGCAAAAAGACCATTGGCCCGCTGACCGGCTGTATGCTGGAGGAAGCACTGGCGCTGGTGTGGGAGGTTTTCTCCGATTTTGAGTCGGAAAATCTCACCCAGGAAGCGCTGGACGAGTTCTGGGCCCGCATTGACTACGAATATATGCTCCAGCGGGCCGGCGACGGCGAGATCCGCTTCTGGGGCGCCTTTGACGACGATTATCTGGTGGGTGTCTGTGCCATGCGGGATCTGAGCCACATTGAACTGCTGTACGTGGACGGCGAATATCACCGTCAGGGTATTGCCACCAACCTGCTGAAGCACGCCTTTATCGACTGCAAGGAGCTGGACGAGACCCTGCACCGGGTCACCGTCAACGCTACCCCCTATTCCCGGGGCTTCTTCCTGAAGCAGGGCTTTACCGCTACCGCCGCCGAGCGCAAGGTGGACGGCCTGACCCTGATCCCCATGGCCCTGGAGGGCGAAGTCATCTGAGTACAATTTCACACCTGTTGAGAGGTGATTCCTATGGCATATAAACCGAAAAAAGAAAAGATTCCCAACTGGCTGATCATTCTGGGCTTTTGTATGGGCTTCTGGCCGGGCGGCATTTTGCTGGCCATCCGGGTGATCCAGGAGGTCAACGAGCGGGACAACGGCGCGGCGCGCCGTACCGACAGCGAGTGGGAACAAAAAGCCGCCGATGCTTCCCGACAGCACAGCCGCACCTATAATGCCCAGGGGCAGCGCACCTATCAGCCGCCCCAAAGCGGACGGCAGGAGGGCGAGACACTGGAGGATTATGCCCGCCGGGTAAGCCGAGACAGCGTAAACCAGGAAAAAACCATTCAGGGCGGTATGAATGCCGACGGCACCTACCGTTACAGTTATTCCAAGAACCGCACCACCGCCTCCGGCCGCCCGGTGCGCGATACGATGCCCCGGGAGACCGTCAAGCCGCCTCGCGCATCGGGCATGATGCTGGACAACCGCAAGCTCTACGCCAAGATCGGCAAGGGGCTTGCGCTGGCCGGCAATATCGTACTGGGGATTGGTGCCTTTGCCACCGCAGTAACCTTTTTGGGGCTGCTGGTTTCGGGCAGCTGGTTTTTTGATGTTTTAGGTGTTACTTCGCTTGTAGCGCTATGCTGCTGCACCCCCGGTCTGGTGCTGAGCATCGTGGGCAACCGCAAGCACAACCGGGTCATGCGCTGCCGCACCTATGCCGCCATGATCGGCTCCCGCCGCTGCGTTTCCATCAAGGAGCTGGCTGCCGCCATCCCCACCCGCTACGGCAAGTGCGTGGACGATCTCCAGTGGATGCTGGGCGAGGGTATGCTGCAGGGCATGTATATCGACGGCACCGCCAAGACCCTGACCTACGGTGATCAGCAGCCTCAGAAGGAGGCAGCCCCTGCGCCCAAGGCCGCCAAGCAGCCGGTACAGACCGGCCCCAACGGCGAGAAACTCTATCCCGAAGAGCTGCGCATCCGTCAGCTGAACGACCGCATTACCGACGATTACGTTTCCGCCCGGATGGATCGTCTGGAGGAGCTGACCCACAAGATTTTGGCCTATGCCGAGGCACACCCCGAAAAGGAAAACAGCCTGCGGCAGTTCCGCAACCATTACCTGCCCAAGACCTTCTCCATTCTGGAATCCTACGCCCGGATGGAGCGCATGGGCGTGGAGGGCGGCAACATTGGCTCCGCCATGAAGGATGTGGAAGACATCATGGATAAGCTGGTGCTGGGCTTTGAAAAACAGCTGGATGCCCTGTTTGACAGCGAGGCTCTGGATGTGACCACCGACGTCAGCGTGCTGGAAAACATGATGACCATGGAGGGGCTGTCCGATCTGGATCCCTTCGGCACCATGGCACGCAAGGAAAACGGCGAAACCTGGACCATACAATAAGAAAAAAGATCCCCGTGGAAGCGTTTCCACGGGGATTTCTGTGTCTATCGGGAGATTATTTACCTGCCAGACGGGCTTCCCGCTGTTCCCAGACATGGAGCCAGCCGCGCTTTTTGAAGCGCCACAAGGAGATCATACCGCGGCAGAACAGGTCGAGGGCCATACCCACCCAAACTGCATGCAGACCCCAGTCAAAGAACCGGATCAGCGTAAATGCGATGGGTACGCGCAGCAGCCACATACCGGCCAGAGAGATGTAGAAGGGCCACTTGGTATCGCCCGCACCGCGCAGAACACCGGCAACCACCGAGCCGATGGCGAAGAAAGGCTCGGCAAAGGCCTCGATGCGCAGCACCTGAGAGCCCAGGGAGATGACAGTGGGATCATTGCTGAAAATATCAATGATCTGACGGGAAAAGACAAACATAATGGCGCTGGTGCAGCACATAACACCAATGGCCATCCAATTGCACCATTTTGCCTGCTGATAGGCGCGCGCTTTGTCACCGGCACCCAGATTCTGTGCCACCAGAGTGGTGGCAGCGGTGGCAAAGCCAAAGATGGGCATATAGCAAAGGCTCTCGCCGGTGTTTGCCAGCTGATGTGCGGCGATGGCTGCCGTACCAAGGCCGGTGATCATGGCAGTGGTGCAGATCTGGCCCAGCGAAATGGTCGCCCGTTCAAAGAAACTGGGCACACCCAGCCGGAAGGCCTGCAGCAGGATCTCTTTCTGAGGCCGATAATCCTGCTTGATGGTGATCTGCAGAGGGCCTTTCCGCAAAAACAGCGTCAAAGTCATGCAGCTGGCAGCAAATGCAGTGGCAAGGACAGTAGCCGTTGCAGCGCCTGCTACGCCCCAGCCTGCACCGGGCATGGTAAATGTCGCGCCAAAAACCGTCAGCTCCCGGGTGGGATAGATCAGCAAAAAGTTGCCCATAACGTTGAGCACGTTGGTCATAATATTGTACTTCAACGGGGTCTTGGTGTCGCCCATACAGCGCAGAATACCGGAAGATACGATCAGCGCCGTATTAAACAGATAACCTGCGCCGATGATACGGAAATAGGTCACCGAATAGGGCAGCACCTCTTCATCTGCGCCCATCCAGCGAGGCAGATTGGGTGCAATGATCAGCTGCACGATGACCGTCAAAAACAGGCCGATGATCAAAATGGACAACATCGCCTGCCGGATGGTGGTGCGCGCTTCCTCCATGTTGCCCTCGCCGATACGGCGGGCAACCATGACCGAAAAGCCGATGCCGGCGATGCTCATCACGCCCATCAGCAGCCAGATGGACGAAGTGCAAACACCGATGGCGGCGGTGGCATAGGTGCCGATGCTGCCTACCATGGCAGTATCCACGTAGTTGACCGCCGTTTGCAGGATCTGCTCAATGATGGTGGGCCAGGCCAACAGCAGGATCACCTTCCAGGAAGGGATGCTTTTATCCAAAAGATCAAGTTTCTTTGCCATGAGGGGACTCCTTTCAGGGGTTCAATCGACCGTCTTCTATTATAATAGTTGGAGTTGACTGAAAGTCAAGAAAAAACGGCTCTTTCGAGCCGTTTTCCTTCGGAAAATTAGTTTTTAAAGATTGCGGCTCCCTTTGAGGAAACCACCTCACCGGGATTACGGGAAGAATTGTATTCCGACCATTCTCTTTCCAGCGCAGCCCAATCGCGGACGGGCAGCAACGCAGTCCAGTGCTCATGAGGCAGAGGCTTTTCATCGCGGTGCATATTATAGTTATGGGAGTTGGTGGCTTCCTGCACATCAGCATAGTACCACATGGTTTCATCCATGTTGTCAGGCCAACGGATCATATCCTCCAAGAGGTGATCCTTGTGGGGATAACGCTCCAACACACGGTTGACGATGGTCATCGCCTCTGCACGGGTGATCTCCTGATCGGGCTTGAACGTACCGTCAGGATAGCCCTGGATCAGATTGTGGGCATAAGCCAGATTGATCTCATAATCTGCCCAGTGATCCTGCACGTCGGGGAACACGTTGTCAGTCACATCCACATCCTCGCCGGTGAAGAATCGTACTGCCATGGCAGCAAACTCTGCACGGGTGATATCGCCGTTGGGACGGAAACTGCCATCCGGATAGCCCTCAACGATATCGGCATTGGTCATCGTGGAGATAGCGTTGTTATACCAGTCATAGGGGAAAACGTCTGCATACGGATTGACCTGAGACCAATAGTACTGACGGCTCTCCTCCAGCAACATACGGAAGAAGATGGTCGTTGACTCCGCACGAGTAATATGATATTCGGGATGTACCAGACCATCGGGATAGCCAATGATATAGGCATAATGACCGCCCTTATCCAAACCGGGACGATCAGGATCATCAGGATCGTCAGGATCTGCATAATACTCTGCTGTAAAAATCCAGCCGATCTCACCGCGGAGAGACTGGAGTTCGTTGCCAACCTCAATCGGAACCTCCAGAGCAACATCCAAATCGAGGGCACCGTCCTCCAGGAATTTCCCAAGGTAGACGCCTTCATCCAGTGCAGCCTTAGTCAATTCTTCACCGTCACGGCTGACCACCAGCTTCATCCGGGAAAGCGCCTCATCGGTCATTTGCTGCCAACCTTCGGCTTCCGCAGCGGTAATTTCTTCCGGATTGTCCGGCCACACAGGCTCGGTACGCAGATACAGGTAGATATACCCATCCTTCAGATTTTCTACTTTTACTCGAACGGTTTGACTGCGGCTATCACCGGGCATCATATCCTTAAAATCGGTGAACAGATCCGGGTATATGTTTCCCTCCTGCCGCAACACATTTTCAAAAAGGAATTTCTTTTGATTAAAATCAAAGGTTACGGTGGGAACATTGCCCCCCGCCATGAAGAACACAGTGCACAGGCTACCCAGGATAACCAGCGCCAGCGCAACAGCCGTCAGCGTACGGAGCCTAATTCTTTTCATTCTTAGACACCTCCCGCATAAATGACTGCTAGATTGGGAAGATTGCTGCCCCAGGCTTCTTCCACCGCGCTATCGGGCTCGGCCTGCACGGCCTGCGCCAGGATCTCCACATTGAGGGTGTAGCCGTCCAGCGATTTCAGCGCCTCGCAGAAATTGATCAGCACGGAGGTCTGGGTGTTGGGATTACCGGCCTGCGTACAGTACCAGTAATCGCCGACCTTGGTCCAACCGGCTTCGTTGTCCGTGTCGTTTTGGTCATTGACAGACAACGTATAATCGGTGCCCAGTTCAGGAACACTGCCGTAAACGTTGCCGGCTTCATCCTGCCAGGTGATCACGATCGTGGCACGGATATGAGCGTCGGCCTCACCGGTGTTTTTCACAAAAACACCGGTTTTCAGGACGCTTTCGCTCTGCTTGAACTCGCCCTCTTCGATCTGACACACCACCGGTGCAGGGGTGAAGGTGTTTGTGACGGGATCCGTGGAGGTAAACAGATAAGCCACCGTGCTGCCCACCGAGAAGATGAGCATAACCACCAGGGCAAAAATTGCCCAGGGGGTCAGACGATACTTTTTCGATTTCAAATGTTTTCCTTTATACATTCGCCTGACTCCTTTCGTGGTTATTCATTGGGGGATTCTTCGGGATCGCCGAAGTGATTGCGCTTGCGGTCGCTGTCGTCAAACCAAAGATTGTTGCTGAGGGTGTTGTTGAAGGTCAGCTTATTTTCCGCTTCATCAACCTTGAGCTCAATGCTCTGATCGGCCAGCGCTTTGAAGCGCCAGCTCCAGCCGTTGTCCTCGGAGACGGTGTAGGTTTCGCCCACCTTCAGGCCGGTGATGGTAACGCTGTGCTTGCCTTCATAGGGGATCACCACACGCAGACCGGACAGCCCACCGCCGGAAACGGTAAAGATGGCATCCTGACCGTAGAAGTCTGCACAATTCCAGGTCTTGGTGATGGTCAGAGAGGTCTCGGCCACGATATAGTAGAAGGTGATGACGTTCAGCTTGGGATCGGTGCCCGCTTCCATACGGATGTAAACGGTCTGCTCAACAGGGTCCACAGGCAGATAGCCGTCGATGGCAATGGCCGCTTCGGGGATTTCCTGCTGATACATACCCTCGCCGCGCTTGGGCTCAGCTAGAACCTTACCGGTGTCCTTCTCCAGATAGCGGACCTCATAGGGATAGAGGTTGCGCTTGTAATAGAGTTTGAGCTCCATACCGGCTTCGGTAAGCTCTCCGCTTTCCACGGTGCCTTCCACCGTCTTATCCAGCGTGTAGCCCGGGATGACCAGAGGCTCGATGGTATAGGTCGTTCCGATGTCACCGATCTTTTCGGCAGAGGCGTATTCACGCCAGGTCTGACCGTCGGTATTCTGGACATAGTGGGCTTCGCGGTAATAGGCGTGCACGTGGTCTTCCTCATAGATGAAGGTGATCACGTTGTCGGGATGGATCTGCACGGCCTCACCGTTTTCATCGGTTGTGTTGATCCATTTTTCGTCCGGACCCAGCTCCAAAGAGCCGTTGAGCACCAGCTGTTTCTGATAGGCATCGGGCATATAGCTGGGGATGACCAAGAAGTTTTCGGTGACGACGGTCTTGGGGTTGTCGGCGACCACCTTGGACGCGCGCAGTCCGTTACCGGCTTTGTCTACGTAGCGGACCATATAGGGAACGGCATCCCGCTTGACGTACCAGAAAATATAACCCTGGGTCTTTTCACCGGTTTCAGCATCCACCGTATACCATGTGTTGTTTTTCTCGTCCACTTCGATGACGATGGAGTGGCTAGGCGTGAGGGGGAAGTAGCCGGACTGATAAGCGGTAAACAGCTGTTCGTCGGCCTTTGCCACAAAGGTCTTGGTGGTTCCGGCCAGTGCGCTGCCCGACAGATCCACAGCCACGGGATGGGCGATGGAGATGTCCACGCGATCCTGGGTCTTGTAATAGATGATGTAATCCATCATGACCTTGGAGCTCCACTTGGCATAAACCTGCAGATCCTTGCGGATGGGAATGCTGGTAAAGTCAATGGCCTTTTCCTCACCGTCATCCAGATAGAACCAGCCGACGAAGGTCAACTCGCCGTTTTCAGGATTCTTTACGGTATCGAGGAAAGAGCCATGGGGCACGGTAACATCGGGATGGGATTCCAGCTTTGTGCCGGCGTTTAGGGCTTCGCGATCCTGATAGAACTCAACCGTGCGCTCAATACCCACCCACTTGGCATACAGGGTAAGGGTGGTATCACCGTCATTTGTTCCTGCTGGCATAGTGTGGGTTTTAAAGTTAAACTTATCACCGGTACATTCAGGGTTCAGATACCAACCTTCAAACACCATAGAGCCGGGCTCATACTTGGAAGGAGCATCGGCGGGATCAGGCGTCCAGTCATAGCTGTCTAACGGAGCTTCAAAGGCAACGCCGGAGGTTGTTTTCAGCAGTGTTGTGGGGTTGTAGAACTCGATGGCGTACTTATGACGGAGGTAGTAGAATTTTGCATTGTCGAAGCTTTGTTCGTTGGCAGTACCCTCTTTGAAGGTAAAACCTTCGATTGCATATCGTTCTTCATCCGTTACATTACCGCTGGAAATACTGGTGTCAGTATGGTGCAACTCGTATGTTACGCCGTTGTGTACAATTGTATCGGTAGCACCAGGGAGCGCTTCTACATAATAGTATGCAATATAACTATTGTTGCCTGTTTTCGGTCCCCAGAACTTTGTGCCGCCTACCGGCATGATCTGAATACTGTTCTGCCAGGTATTGCTTTTGTTCGGGACATACCAACTGGAACTTCCATTGTGGGAGGGCCACTGGTCCAGAATACTGGCACCCCATTTGGCAGTGATCCTGTAGCTCTGGTATTCGTTCTGGAGATTATCGTCTGAATAGAAATTTACAGTATATTGCACACGGTCATAGTAGACATTGATAACAGAGGAGCCATCTGCCGCAACGGTCACAGTTTCAGAACGAACAAAGGTCCACAAGCTGCTATCGAGGCCGCTTCCAGTCTGGTTACAGTAGCTGTTATGGGTGTGTTCTTCCTTGCCACAGGAGTAACATTCTGAGGTATGGGAGTGTACTTCGCAGATATAGCATTCTGCGGTATGATTATGGCTGCATACATTTTCTATCTCTGTATCATCACCACCACCAAATAAACCACTTTCTGCGCGATACCACTTGCCATCTAGATAGAGATAGTAGTGCGTTCCACTATCGAACAATCCAGATGTTTCGTATGTATAAACACCATTATGGGTCGGCGTAGCAATCTGAGACGGCTTCGTAGTTTCCTCCAAATCGTAATAACCGGCACTATAGCAATCCAATCCACATACATGACTACAACTAATGCAAGCGTCTGTGTGTTGAGTATGTTCAGTTTTTCCGCAAGTCAGGGTACATTTGGCAGTATGCGTATGTTCATCTTTACCACAGATCAGAAGCACTGTAGAATTGTTAGCGAAAGTATACTCCGTTCCGGGCGTTGCGCTGATTACACCGGTATTCAAATAGCTGTACTCTTCATCATTGGGATTTTCGCCCCAGAACACAACCTTAACCTGAGCAGTGTCGTTGGCCTTCCAGACCGCCGTGTATCTGCAGTTTTCAGCAGGCATGGTGGAGGGGAGGGTCACGATGTCGGTGCCGTTCTCCGACCAGCCCTGGAATTCGTAACCTTCTCGGGTGGGCTCGGTGACGTCACCCAGGGTAGCGCCGTAGCGGGCGTAGATGGGCTCGGTGCCGTAAGCATCCTCACCCAGATCAAAAGTCATCAGATAATAGTAACGATCGTAATAAATCTCTACCACAGTGGAGCCGTCAGCTGCCACGGTGGGCTTTTCATATTCGTAGGGATAGAAGCCCCGCCAGTTG